>CAYREL010000138.1:0-3704 GCA_964423275.1 uncultured Flavobacteriales bacterium
CTCATCTTATTTTTTTAGAAAATAAGGGGCATAATATATCACCTGTAAACTCAGGGAATGAAGCGGTTGAAGAGTTTAAAAAAAATAGTTTTGATTTAGTTTTTTTGGATGAAAATATGCCAGGAATCAGTGGGCTAAAAGCACTAGAGGAAATAAAAATATGGAATCCTAATACCCCCGTTGTAATGATTACTAAAAGTGAGGAGGAGATGATTATGGAGGAAGCAATAGGTAAACAAATATCAGATTACTTAATAAAGCCTGTTAATCCCAATCAAATATTGATGGTAATTAAAAAATTATTGGATGGCAAAAGACTTATTAGTGAAACAAATACTTTATCCTATCAACAAAATTTTAGAGGAATTAGCAATGACTTGAATAATTCAATGGATTTAAATGAATGGATAGCTCTGTTTAAAAAATTAAACTTTTGGGAACGTCAACTTGAAATGTCAGATGAAAACATGTATGAAATATTTGATATGCAGAAGGGAGAAGCTAACCAATTATTTAGCAAATATATTGACAAAAACTACATTGATTTGTTAAATGATAAGGAACATATTTCAAGTCACAATCTTTTAAAAAAGAAACTTTTCCCAAAGTTAAATAACGAATCTTACTTTCTAATTGTCATAGATAATTTAAGATATGACCAATGGTTAATAATTAAACCTGTAATTGAAGAGTTATTTGATATAGAAAAGGAGGAGATATACTGTAGTATTCTTCCAACAACTACTCAGTATGCAAGAAACTCTTTGTTCTCAGGACTTATGCCTCTAGAAATTAAAAATAAATTTCCAGACAAATGGGTAGATGAAGATGAAGATGAGGGTAAAAACTTACACGAAGAATTTTTCTTAAATGAAAACCTAAAAAGGAATTCTATTGCTGGAAAATTCTCTTACAATAAAATAACCAACCTAAGTAAGGGGAAAAAACTGTTAAGTAATTTTAATAATTTACTGCAAAATAATTTAAATACCATAGTCTATAATTTTGTAGATACGCTATCTCATGCAAGAACTGAAATGGAGGTTATTAAAGAACTTGCCGAAGATGAATCTGCTTATAGATCCTTAACCCTTAGTTGGTTTAAACACTCACCTCTATATGAAATGATGAAAAGGATGAGTGAAAGTTCTTCCAGAGTGTTTTTAACAACAGACCATGGCACAATTAGAGTTAAAAACCCTACAAAAATAATGGGGCCAAAACAAACCAATAGTAATATGAGATATAAGGTTTCTAAAAATCTATCTTATAATAAGAAACACGTTATGGAGAGCTTAAATCCACACGAGATAATGCTTCCAAAAAATAATTTGAGTAGCTCTTATGTTTTTGCAAAAGAAAATAACTTTTTTGTCTACCCAAATAATTACCACCAATTTGCTACTCTATATAACGATACATTCCAGCATGGTGGAATTTCTTTGGAGGAAATGTTAATTCCTTATGTCTTTTTAAGAAGTAAATAATTATTCTTTTTGAAAGTTATTTGATAAATCTAAATAATCGTAAATAAATTTAATTTCTTCGTTGCTACAATCTTTACAATATTTGTAAGCAAGATTTTTCATGCTAATAATGGTAATTTCATTTTGAGATAAATATTCTTGGATATAAGACGATATAGCAATTAGAAAACAATCACTGTATTGAATTTCCATTTTTTTAATATTGGAGATGTACGATTTTGGGTGGTGAATAAAGTAATTAAAAAGTGCTGCTTCTAATTCTAGCTTCTGATTAATTTTTAAGTTATTACAATAAAAAGTTAATGCGTTAAAATAATACGGGCTTAGTTGCTCAGAACTTTTATTCAATGCTTCAATTAGTAAGTTAAAATTCTCTTCGCTTAGGGTGGTGTCAATTTTATAAATTAATTCTAACGAATGTTTTTCTAAAGTTTCAGGACCATTTAAAATTTCTTCATGATTTAATCCATCTATATTGGAATAAATAGATATTGGCTCTTGATTACAACTCAAAAAAAACAATAAGAATACTGGAAGAAAGTATTTCACGTTTTATCTATTTGGTAATTAACTACTATCCTTGACAGGCATCCAAAAGATATCATTGCTAATAAAAGATGAATTGGTTGAAGTAAGGCTGGCAAATTAAAATCTGCAAGAACTTTACCAACCAATGCTTCTGCCAATACACATATTGCAAATAAGTAGATTTCAATAAGATTAATTTTTCTAAAAAAAGCATAACTTCCTAGAACAATACTGTAGATAACTATGGCTAATGCCAATGTCCTGTGAGAAAGAAATAAGCTGAAATCTTGGAAAATTAATTCGTTTCTTGAGCCAGAGTCTAACCAATGGTCCACAATTTGTCTTACTTGTGTTCCTAAAATAATTTGAAATAAAAAAAATACTAAGCCTGTAAATGCTATTATTTTTAATTTTCTTGGTATGCATACAGTAGAATCTGACCAGACAGAAATAATAATAATTTGCCATAATATCATTAAAGCCGCAATTACCATATGAACGGTTAACACCCAAGGAACAATATTGGTAGCTACTACCATTGAACCCCACCAAGCTTGAAAAAGAGTTAATAAAATCAATCCCAAACTTAAAAATATTCTTAAACCTTTTTGGCTCTTGGTAAATAGTGCAAATAAGAGCCCTATAAAAATAAATATTCCAGCTAGTGCACCAATAAGTCTATTTATATATTCTAACCAAGTATTCCAAACATTAAATGGTTGCTCGTAAAGCAAAGATTTATCTGCTTGAATTAAAATTGCTTTTTCTTCAAGGCCAATATTGGACAGAAAAGAAGTGAATTTTTTTATTTTTTTTTCTCTTTTTGAGGAATAAAATAATTGATAATTTTCTGGTAGCTGACTAACATCTGTTGGTGGAATATATTGATCAAAACACTTCGGCCAGTCTGGGCAGCCCATGCCAGATTCTGTTATACGAACAATTGATCCAGCTATAATAACTAGATAAATCATAATTAATGTTATCCAATGAAATCTCAAAATCATTTATTTAAAAAATTTATATTCCTTTTTAAACCTTTAAACTTTGTTCTTTTGACAGCAGAACTCTTAAATAAATTTTCAAAAATGTCCTCATCTAACTCTTTCCATTCTTTCTTGGTTAAATTAATTAAATCTAATGACGGCTCGAACAAAGGTTCTTTGTGGGTAGATGAGAATCTGTTCCATGGGCATACCTCTTGACAAGCATCACATCCAAACATCCAGTTGTCCATTTTTCCATTAAATTCATCAGGAATAATTTCTTCTTTCAGCTCAATTGTTAAGTAAGAAATACATTTTGAACCATCTACGACATATGGCTTAATTATAGCATCTGTTGGACATGCGTCTATACATTTGGTACATGTTCCGCAATAATCTTTAATTGGTAAATCAGTATCTAATTCTAGGTCTAGGATTAATTCTGCTATAAAGAAATAAGATCCCTTTTCCTTGTTTATAAGATTACTATGCTTTCCAATCCATCCTAAACCAGATTTTTCAGCCCATGCTTTATCCATTACTGGAGCTGAATCTACAAATCCTCTAATATTAATATCTCCAAATTTTTCTGTTATAAAATATTGTAACTCTTTAAGTTTTTTTTTAATTACTTTATGATAGTCTGTACCGTAAGCATACATAGATATCTTAGGAGCTTGCTTGTCTTTTTGTTTTATAGGAG
>CAYREL010000139.1:0-3692 GCA_964423275.1 uncultured Flavobacteriales bacterium
AATAAGTATCCAGAACTTCTAATAAAAATTATTGAAGAAAATAAACTGTATCAATTGGACAGCAAAAAAATTGATAAAAATTTAATATCTGGTAAACGAAATATTTACATGCATCCTAACAAAATAAAATATGTAATCTCTCAAAATCAAGAAACCTATGAGACAATTTCGAAAAGCTTAAATATTAAATTAAAACAAATCCTGAAATATAATGACGACAATAACCTGTCGGTACTAAATTTAGGGACTAAAGTATTTATTCAACCTAAAAGAAATAGATCTAAGGAAAAAATTCACGTGGTGAATAACGGAGAAGATTTAAGAACTATTTCTCAAAAATATGGCATTAAAATGAAGTCATTGAAAAAAAGAAATCAACTAATTTTAAAAAACAGCTTAAATAATGGGGATAAATTAAGATTAAGATAAATTTTTCTATTAACATTGTTAAAATTCAATATCATGATTTCACCTGAACAACTTAAAGTTATTAAAGATCGTCTGGAAGCGTTAAGGGGGTATCTTTGACATTGATCAGAAAAGAGAATTAATCAAAGAAGAAGAATTAGTAACGCAAGATCCTGAGTTTTGGAATGACCCTAAAAAAGCCGAAGTCGTATTAAAGTCTATTAAAAACAAGAAATTATGGGTAAAGTCTTACGATAATTTAAAAACCAATCTTGAAGACACAGAAGTTCTATTTGAATTTTATAAAGAAGGTGAATCTTCAGAAGAAGAAGTTTTAAGTCAACATAAAAAATTAGTTGAAAATTTAGAGGGTTTAGAGTTAAAAAACATGCTTTCCTCTGAAGAAGATCATTTAGATGCAATTCTTCAAATTACTGCTGGTGCGGGCGGCACAGAAAGTTGTGATTGGAGTGCAATGCTAATGAGAATGTATTTGATGTGGTGTGAGAAGAATGGATACAAAGTCAAAGAAATTCATTGTCAAGATGGGGATGTAGCTGGAATTAAAACAGTAACTCTCGAAATTTCTGGAGATTCTGCATTTGGGTATTTAAAAGGTGAAAATGGTGTTCACAGACTAGTGAGAATAAGCCCATTTAATGCACAAGGGAAAAGAATGACTTCTTTTTCATCTGTTTATGTATATCCTAGTGTTGACGACACCATAGAAATAGATATTAGTCCAGCGGATATTAGCTGGGATACTTTCAGAAGCGGAGGCGCAGGAGGGCAAAATGTTAATAAAGTTGAAACTGGAGTACGGCTAAAACATGCTCCAACCGGAATTGTTATCGAAAATACTGAAACTAGATCTCAACTTGGCAATCGAGAGAAAGCAATGCAATTATTAAAGTCTCAACTTTATGAGCTTGAATTGCGAGCAAGAAGAGAAAAACAAGACGAAATTGAAGCTGGGAAAAAGAAAATTGAGTGGGGATCCCAAATTAGAAGCTATGTATTAGATGATAAAAGAGTCAAAGATCATAGAACAAATTTTCAAAGCAATGATCCATTTAAAGTTCTCGATGGTGAATTACAGCCTTTTTTAAATTCTTTTTTAATGAGTTATGGAAAATCAAAATAAATGAAATATTATCACAACAATCGATGTCGTAAAAGTAGAGAAGGATTGGCTTTTCTAGAATCTAAAAACATTCAACCAGAAATTATTAATTATTTGGAAAATAAAATTTCTAAAGACGAGTTGATAGATCTTTTAAAAAAATTAAATATTTCTGCATCCGAGCTAATTAGAAAAAGTGAAGAAGTTTATAAAGAAAATATAAAAGGGAAATCCCTTTCTGAAAATGAAATGATTAATTGGATGGTAAAAGAACCTAAATTGATTGAAAGGCCTATTCTGGTAAGTAGAAGTTTGGCTGAAATAGGAAGACCTAAAGAAAATTTCTTGAAAATTATATCTTAAACATCTTTTATGATGCCTCTTTTGGACAATTGAGCTTTGGTGATATCTATTACTCCCCATTGAACCCAAAGACCAATAAAACCACCTAAAAATAACAGCACCCAGAAAGCCATACCAAAGAAAAATAAAAATATTGCTGTACCTATAACCATAAATTTTAAATTTGAATTAAGTTTCTTTGAACTAAATTAGTAATAAAAATATTAAAATGAGCTTTAGAATCGAAAAAGATACCATTGGAGAAATCCAAGTTGAGTCAACAAAATATTGGGGAGCTCAAACTGAAAGATCAAGAAATAATTTTAAAATTGGCCCACCAGCATCTATGCCATTAGAAATAGTGCATGCATTTGCTGTTTTGAAGAAAGCAGCAGCCATCACTAATTTTCAGCTTGGTGTTTTAGAAGAAGATAAAAAAGATTTAATAGCCAAGGTCTGTGACGAAATCCTAGACAACCAATTAAACAATGAGTTTCCTCTTGTAGTTTGGCAAACTGGTTCTGGAACACAAAGCAATATGAATGTCAATGAAGTTATTGCCAATAGAGCCCACGTTTTAAATGGAGGTTCTCTAGAGGAAGACAATTCTACTTTAAAAGCGAATGATGATGTAAATAAATCTCAATCTTCAAATGACACTTTTCCAACAGCAATGCATATTGCAGCTTATAAAGTAATCATTGAAAAAACAATACCTGGAGTTACTGGACTTAAAGAAACAATTGAGAAAAAGGCAATAGAGTTTAAAGAGGTCGTTAAAATTGGGAGGACACATTTAATGGATGCGACTCCACTGACTTTGGGACAAGAATTTTCTGGATATGTGTCTCAGATAGACCACGGTTTAAAAGCTCTTAACAACACCTTGGAACATTTAAGTGAACTTGCATTAGGAGGAACTGCTGTAGGTACTGGACTAAATACTCCGAAAGGATATTCGAAAATGGTGGCAAAAAATATTGCAGAACTAACCAATTTGCCATTTATAACTGCTGAAAATAAGTTTGAAGCACTAGCTGCCCACGATGCAATTGTAGAAACACATGGTGCATTAAAACAATTGGCAGTATCCATCAATAAAATTGCTAATGATATTAGGATGTTGGCTTCTGGACCAAGATCAGGTATTGGAGAATTAATTATACCTGCAAATGAACCTGGCTCATCCATAATGCCTGGAAAGGTTAATCCTACACAATGTGAAGCTCTTACTATGGTATGTGCTCAAATAATGGGAAATGATGTAGCGATAAGTTTCGGAGGTGCACAAGGACATTACGAATTAAATGTATTCAAGCCTATGATGGCGAAAAATTTAATTGAAAGTGCAACGATTTTAGCAGATGCCACTTTGTCATTTAATGAGCATTGTGCTAAAGGAATTGAGCCAAATCATGTAAATATTGAAAAACTATTAAACAATTCGTTAATGCTAGTAACTGCTTTAAATACTAAAATAGGCTATTATAAAGCTGCAGAAATAGCAAATACTGCACATAAAAATGGCACAACTTTGAAAGAAGAAGCCATCAACCTAGGATATGTCACAGCAGAGGAATATGATCTATGGGTAGATCCTAAAAAAATGATATAATGAATAATAATAGATATATTTTAAGTATAATTTTAAATGTTACTTTGGCTGCACTGCTTTTTGTGGTAACCATAATGTATGCAATTAGAACACACCCAATTATAAAAATCTTGGCACTGTTTTTGAATATATTAGCAATATACAATACTTATAAAACAATAATTAATAAACCAAAATCATGAGTGAAATAGAAATAGAACCTAA
>CAYREL010000140.1:0-3690 GCA_964423275.1 uncultured Flavobacteriales bacterium
CAAAAAGCATTTTTACAACAGACTCCATGGCCAAATGATGCGAATAAACCCTATTTTGTGAAGGGAAGTGAATTACTAGAAAGAAAAATTGGAGAGGGAATGTTTAAAGGAATTACTGCAACTGCAAATGGATTTTATGGACCACAGGGTAGAACATTAAGATTGAATACTAGAGTTCCAGATATGAATGAATTTCTTAAAAGGTTTGAGTATAAAAATCATAAAATTTTAAACTTTGAAATGGAAACATCTGCTTTATATGGATTAAGTGCTTTACTTGGACATCATTCCTGCACAGTGTGTGCAGTGATAGGAAATCGATTTACCAATACGTTTTCAGACGACTACAAGAAAACAGTTGCAAACTTGGTAGAAAAAGTACTGAAAAGAATTTAAATCTATTTTCTGAAAACTTTTACAGAAAAATAGCGTATAAACTGAAAGATGTAATTCTTTGTATGAAAAGTAGAGATGAAATAGATGCACTGGTAAGTTTACTTGACGACCCCGATGAAATGATTTTTAATCAGATTAAAAGTCAACTATTAGAACTTGGTACAGATTGTATTGCTCACTTAGAAAAAGCAAATTTTGAAAATGAGTACGGTCCAATATTTAAATCCAGAATAAGGGGAATAACTCACGAAATAAGCCTTTCAAAATTTTTAAAAGAACACAAAGATTGGATTCATCATCCTGTACACTTAATTGATGGAGTCAATCAAATTGATCAATACTTTTTTCCAAACATTACAAAATCTTACATTCAAAACGAATTAAGTATGATAGCATCAGATATTTCCGAGCATTTATCTGAAAGCATGAGTCCAATTGAGAAAGTAAGTGTTATTAATGATGTTTTGTATGACAATTATAATTTTAGAGGGGATAAAAAAAATTACCATTCTCCTGAAAATTCTTCTTTTGGGAAGTTATTACAAACTAAAAAAGGAAATCCCTTAACAAATTCTATTTTATACATAGAGATTGGAAGACTTTTAAACATACCTATAATGGGAATAAATTTACCCAATCATTTTATAGTCGGTTATTTAAATTCTAAAGAAAATCATCAATACCCAAACAACTACAAATTCACTAAAAAAGATGTTAAGTTTTACATAAACCCCTTTAGCCAAGGAGTTGTTTTAAAGCACGAAGATGTTCAAGACTTTATTCAAGAAATTAATGTTATTAATAATGAATATTATTTCATCCCTTGTCCATATAGCCATATTACCAAAAGAATTTTAACCAATCTTAATTTCAGCCATAAAAAATCAGATAATATTCTTTTAAAAAGTGATCTTAAAAAAATCATTACTCTTTATCATTAAATCTTAGCAGTTCATCATTAAAAAGATGCCAACATTAACAAACATTATATATATTTAATTTAAAATAGATTAATAGTGGATTTTGTCGAATCTATAGATAATGTATATAATAGTTCCATAAAAGCAATTCAAGATGCTTCTGGAAAACTTCTTCTTTCACACTTGGGAGAAATGAAACCAGATACCATAACCAATCTCAGTGAAAAAGCAGAGTCCAAACTTTTTGAAATAAACGCTGCTAAAAAAAATATTAAAAATATTTTTAACATTTTAATTGAGGGCCTTCAAAACATAAAAAATCATGGCGAATTTGGCCCTGAAAACAATCAGATTTCTTTTTTCCATATGTATGATCTGGAAGATTCTTTTATTTGTAATTTCTCCAACTTAATTGATAATAATTACATTGAAAAAATATCTAAAAACATTGATCATTTAAATACACTTGAAAGACCTGAACTAAAAGCAATTTATCTGGAAACTTTGACTAATGGACAAATATCCAAAAAAGGAGGAGCTGGTCTTGGTATTATAATTATGGCAATGAAGTCAAAAAACAAAATCGCTTACGAAACTTTTTCTATTGATGGTAATTTATCTATGCTGTCGTTAAATATTAAGGTTACTAAAGCATAATTTCCTACTTCAAATAATAATTTACTTTATCCAATAAATTCCAATTTCCTTTGGTAAAATCTGGAATTCTCATAGGCTTACTTCCATTATTTACTGACTTTTTAGATAGCTCCACAATCGAAGACCATTCAGCTGCATCGTAGACATCTTGATCAAGTGGAAGTCCATTTCTTAGACAGTAAATTAATCTATAATCCATTATATAATCCATTCCCCCATGTCCTCCAATTTGCTTTGCTGTATCTTTAATTTGTTTGATTACAGTTGGTTCATATTTAGAAAGTGTATCGCTGATATCTTCTATACTTATTGATCGATGTGCTTTGGGTTCAAAGGCCATGGATTTAACAGGATATTTTTGAACAAAGCCATTGGTTCCACTTAAAGTAAATAGTCTAGAATAAGGTCTAGGACTAGTCACGTCGTGTTGCAACATTATAGTCTTGCCCTTATATGTTCTGATTAATGTTGTATTCATATCTCCCTTTTCAAAACTATTTCCATTCCATTTATTTTCAGGTGTGAGATTTTCTTCTGAATATTTAGTTAATCCATATTGATTACTGGACATAGACACTAAATGAGTCATTTTATCCCCTCTGTGAATATCTAACAAATGTGCCAATGGTCCCAAACCATGGGTTGGATAAGTATTGCCATTTGTTTTTTGTAAATTCTTCAATCTCCAATGATCCCAATAGTAAGTATTGCTAAAATTTAAAGATCGCAAATCGTGTATGTAGGCACCCTCCGCATGGACTAAATCACCAAATAAATTATTTTGAGACATATTTAAAACTGTAATTTCAAAAAAATCATACATACAATTTTCTAATTGAATACAATGTTTTCTTGTCTTCTCTGCTGTTTTTACCAATTTCCAACAATCTTTTACTGTCATCGCTGCTGGAACTTCTACTGCAACATGTTTGTCATTTTTCATTGCATAAATTGCTATTGGAGAATGCAATTCCCAATGGGTGCAGACATAAACTAAATCGATATCATTTCTTTGACAAATAACCTTCCAATCCTCTTTACCATAATACTTTACTGGTTTTTTATATTGGTAATTTTTAAAATATTTTTCGTGTAAATTATTTACTTTATTTGAGTCAATATCTGCAATGGCAACTATTTTAACTCCTGGAATATTTGGGAGTCTACCTAATGCAGATTGTCCACGGTTTCCCAGACCTATTACAGCAATTCTAACGGTATCAATTTTTGGACAGCTTAATGCTAGAGCATGGTTATTTTCATCCAAAGTATTATTCCATTTAACGAAAAGAGCGTCGTAGGAATTATCTTCTAGAAAAGGATTTTGTGCATTAAATAAAGAAATATTTAGAGATAGTATTAATACTAAAGAGAATCTAAGAAAGAAGATTGGAAAATAATTCTTTAAAATATTTAAATTAAAAGCATATAGCATAGCATTGTAATTTAAAGAAAAAAACAAAGCTAACAGTAAATAATTCTAGGAACACAAACTTTTTTGAGGTGGTGAAAACTTTGTTAAATTAATACCAACTACTGCACTTTCATACTCATCCATGGAAGGTGTTCTACCTAAAATTGCAGAAAGAACAACTACTGGAGTAGAAGCCAACAAGGACTCTCCTTTCTTTCTGTCAGAGTCTGCAACAACACGTCCTTGAAATAACCGAGTAGAAGTAGCCATAACAGTATCTCCTTTTTCAGCTTTTTCTTGATT
>CAYREL010000141.1:0-3676 GCA_964423275.1 uncultured Flavobacteriales bacterium
GGTGGAGGTAAATCATTATGCTATCAACTACCTGCAGTCCTAATGGAAGGAACTTGTTTGGTAATATCTCCCCTTATAGCATTGATGGAGGACCAAGTAAACCAGCTTCTTAAAAGAGGAATCAAAGCTGCTTACATCAACTCTTCTCTTCATTTCAAGGACATTGACAGGATATTGGATAATGTTATATATGGAAATATAAAAATACTTTACCTATCTCCTGAAAGACTAAAGACTACTCTATTCATAGATAGATTTAAGAAAATGAATATAAGTTTTGTAGCAGTGGACGAAGCACATTGCATTTCAGAATGGGGAAATGATTTTAGACCAGAATATAGAAATATTTATTCATTAAGAACCTTGAATAAAGACTTGTCATTTATCGCACTTACAGCAACAGCTACTCCAGAAGTTGTAGAAGATATAGAAGAGCAACTTTCTTTCAAAGAAAGCAATAAAATAAAGAAATCGTTCATTAGAAATAATATCAATTATAGTGTAATAAATGCAATCAATAAAGAAAAGGTTCTAGTGACATTACTTAATAATGAATCTTCAATAATTTATGTTAGAAATAGAAAAAAAACAAAAGAATTATCCAAATTACTAAACAGCAAAAATTATAAAACAGATTATTACCACGCTGGATTAGATTTTAAAGAAAGATCTGAAAAACAAAACAGATGGATCAATAATGAATTTGACATAATGATAGCCACTAATGCATTTGGAATGGGAATTGACAAACCAGATGTTAAGACTGTTATTCACTTTGACCTACCTGACACCCTAGAATCTTTTTATCAAGAATCTGGAAGAGCAGGTAGAAATGGAAAAGCGTCATTTTCTATAATATTAAAAGACGATCAGGATATTGAAAATTTAAAAAAAAGAATCAAAATAAATTTTCCCGATATTGAGAATATTAGGAAAGTTTTTCAAAGTATAGTCAATATTCATCAAATAACTATTGGCTACTATTCGGATGAAAAATTTGAACTAGATATTGACATCATTTCAAATAACAACAAGCTTTCTAGGTCAACCACTTCTCAATCTATTAAATATTTAATAAACGAAGGATACATTCAACAAACCAACGATTATCAATTTTCAATGGTTCATATAACCATGCCTATAGCCAGGCTAAATCAGTTCTTAAATTCTTACAAAAATTTTGAAAAAATAATTGATGTATTAATAAGAAGCTATTCCAATATCAATGAACAAATGGTTAGAATAAGCGAAGCAGTTATTTCCAAGAGATTGAATATTAAAAAAGAGGAAACAATAATCTTATTAAATAAACTTCACAGGCAAAACATACTTATTTACGAAGCAAAAAAATCTAACTATACCATCAACTTTTCAATTCCAAGACCAAACATAAATCACTTAAGTCTTTCCAAAAACTTTTTGAATTTCAAAAACGTTAAATACGAAAAAGCCAACCAATTAATTAACTATGTAAACCAAAAAATAGAGTGTAGAAATATTAACATACTGAACTATTTTGGAGAACATAAAAGTGACAAATGTAAAAATTGCGACAATTGCAATATGGGATTGAAAATCAAAAATAATTCTAAAAAAGTAGTCGAAAACGCAATTGTTTTCTTGTTAAATTACGAACCTAAATCCCCTAGCTTTATCTATAAGCAGCTAGAAGAAGTAATTGAGAAAGAAAGATTAAACTCTATTTTAAAAAAAATGATTTTAGAAGAAAGCATTCTTAGAGATAAGAACAACTTACTATATATTAATCTATAATTCCATTAGTTTTCCTTAGTTCTTTAATCTCGCAATAATGACATTTATTGTCCTTGGACTTAAATAAGTTATTCATTTCACAAAACAGCTCACCAAGAGAATCAAAACTTTGCTTGTAAAACAATCCAAAACCCTGAGTATAGTTGGATTGGTTTTGATTAGAAAGATCGTATTCGTTAGACTGGTTATAAGCATGTACTCTGATATTGCCTTTACTATTTAGTTTGTATTCAATGTTGACATCTCCAATAAATGAATTTGGATTTTGGGTAATACTATTAGACTGAGACATTCCTAAATTTGTTTCTACTGTTAAACGATCGTTAAATTGCTGAGTAGACATTGCCACAGATAATTCTTCATTAGATAACTGATTTCCTAAAGTATAGTTAAACCCTATGTCAAACTCATCGGTAAAAGAAGAAATCATATTTCCTAACTGGTTAGACAAGACTTCACTAGTTGAGATGTCATAAGACTTTACATTATTTCCTAAATTGAGATGGTTAGGAGTAATAAATTGATTTAAAATTAAAAGGGAAAACACTTGCTTATTAAGCTCTTCTGTATTGGATAAGACTCTTTTAAGTGCAGTTTTAACAGATTCGTTTCCATTAGGAACCTCAATACTAAATTGTATATCTGGATTCATTAAATTATTTTCTAATTCAATATCAACATCTACCATACTTTTGTGCTTCCAATTTTCTCTTTCAATTTCAGGCATTATGTTATACAAACTAGTTCTTAAGGGATATCTTGCACTCAAATCTATTTTGGCATTGTAGGGGTCCCCTAGCCAAGTTAAGGTGCCTCCCTTTATTAAATCAAACTTTTTATTGACAAAATCTTTTAAAGTAAAAACATACTCTCCCTTACTAATAACATAATTACCATACATTGTTAAATCGTAGTTTTGATCAATATTTAATTGAATATTCCCTTGACCACTGGATTTCATTTCGTCTCCTACCAAATCGTCAAATATCAGCATTACCTCTGCCTCATCTGTAATTTCTAAATCAATATCTATATTCATTTTCTCTTTGGAAACAATAGGTTTGTTAATTGTTACAGTATTATTGGTGTCCTTATTGATAAATGCTATAAAATCGTGAAGGACAACTTCTGAAGAACCATATAATGGAATATTTAAAGAGGTTCTTTCATCGGTTATTGCATTTACATAAATTGATAAATTCTCAATAGAATCGTAACTTATTTCTGCTGAACCAGTCATAAATACCTTGCCATAATAATATGGATTTTCAGAAAATGAATTATTCATTACCATTATTGGCTGGTCAATTTCTAGAGAAATATTTAATGAATAATCAATAAAATTATCGTGGTGGTAATACCCGTTAATAATTCCAATATTATTTAACTCATCTAAGAAATTACCATTAGAAATTTCAATTGCATCATCTTTGACCACAAGGTTGCCATTTACTTTAAAACGAGTATTGTATTCTGTTAATTTCAATTCTCCATTATTAAGAGATAAATCACCGTTAAATTTGGGTTGGAAGGGATCGCCAGAAAGGGATAAATCTCCAGATAAAAGACCCTCAAGATTGGAAAGAATGGTATTGGGGAGGAAAGGACTTAAAAAATCGATATTCGTACTGTCAAATTTAATAATTCCATCTAACTTTTTATCGTTATTGGGATAAAAATAGCAATCAATTAATTGAATTTCCTGATGGTTGTTTTCGTTGACTAATCCACCATTAAGAATAAATTTATTAGTGCTCTTTTCCCATAATGAATGGAAATTGATATCTCCAATTGGAAAAAAATTAAATATGAAATTTTGAATATTAAACTCATTAAATAATTGAGGACTGGAAAGCAAAGATTGAAAATTAATCTGGGCATTTAAAACTCCTTCCATCGTAGT
>CAYREL010000142.1:0-3615 GCA_964423275.1 uncultured Flavobacteriales bacterium
ACCTTAATAAAATGCATGAAAGGTGCTCTAAATGCAATTTAAAATTTTCTTTGGAACCAGGATTTTTCCAGGGAGCTGCTTATGTAAGTTATGGCTTTCAAGTTTTGAATTCTTTGATTGTTTTTAATTTAATATTTTGGTTTACAACCATTCACTGGAAAGATATTATCTATTTTATATTGGTATTTATAATAATTTTAACCCCATATATTGTCGTAGTCTCCAGATCAGTTTGGATTCATTTGTTTGTAAAATACAACTCTAAAAAGTTTTAGTTTTCCTTAGTAAGGTTAGGATATTTTAAAAGCATACTAAATCTGTTCATTCGTTGCAATAAAAAAGGGTAAAGATTTAAAATAAGATTAAAAATACTCAACCATATAAAGTGCTCAATTAATCCATATTTTAGATACAATAGCTGAATAGACAAGGGAAATATCCCTGAAATAATATGAGAAGTTTCAGATTGTTTGGTTTCTTCAATAAAAGTAAGAAGATAATCTTTTGCCTTTCCCTTTAGATAAACTCGATTATTTAGGTGTCTAAAAAAGGAATTTATAAGTAAAAGTCTAAATATATTAACCCCCAAATACTTGAAATATTTTTTGGTTTCGTATTTCCTTTGCAAATAAAAATTATTGGGCATTCTAACATATTTAAATGTTTGAAAAAATAAAAATCCAACCAACATTAAGTCCCAAACTTGTAAAAAGTTAAACAGGATAATTTCCCAGCTTGTTACTGCTTGAATAGAAAACTTAAATAAGTAAAATGAAATAGAAAAAACAATTGCATACAACAGGCAAAGAGTAATTATTTTTTGATAAAAATTAAGTTTGTAAAACATGGTTATTTTTTATGCATTCTTAGGTAAAAGTTTTCACGAATATTCATCCAAAATAGATTGTAATCTAAAGCATGGTAATTTCCTTTTAAAAATTTATCATACACTCTAAAAAGAGGAAAACTCTCAATTTCCACCCATAATAACCCATTATCAACTTTTGCACTTAATATTTTTTCTTGCTTTAATTTATTGCCACCTCTTATTATTTTATAATTATTAAACAAAATTCCCTTGTGCATATTATAAAGGCTTGCAGCCTCATTATTTCTCCAAGTTATTGGATTGGTTGCTGAAATAAAATCACTCTTTTTATGGGAATAAGATGTTCCATAGGAAAAAGAATTCCATGAGAGATAGCAGTTTAAATCTGTCGGAGATTCACAAATAGGATAGCCATCAACTGCAAAGTTTTCTATAAAAACATCCCCTACGAAATAACAGAGTTCAATTTTTTTCAAAATAGAATCATTTATTAATATATAGTCATTTAATAATTTTTGTAGATGGTGGGTTCCTTGGCTGTGACCTGCCAAAACAATTCTATTTCCATTGTTGAAATTTTCAAGGTAATATTTAAAAGCATTTTCAACATCTTTATACGCAAAATCAAAAGCTTTTAGTCCGTTTATATTATCCATGTATCCTTGAAAATGCATCTGTCTGTAGTAAGGAGAATATATCTTTGCCAAACCAGAAAAAACAGAGGCTTGATTCTTAAGTGCCAAATGACCAATCTTTTTATTGGATTTTTTATTGCTAAAATCTGCATTCCAATCTAAGCCATCAAAATATAAAGTTGGATATACATAAAAAACATCTACTGAGTCCAAACTTAGCGTATCATTTAAAAGGTTTTTTGGTTTTAAATCCGAATAATCGCTTTTATCAGGATGCGCAGCCCAATGGTCCATATTGCTGTAGTTAGGAGCTGGTTTGGGAACTTCTTGCTCAAAAGAATTCAATGGAATTTTATTTGCACAAGAACCTAAAACGAATAAAAAAACTGAGAACAGTGTTATTTTTTTCACGTCTACTAAGTTATTATTTTTATAATTTAACACTTGATTTTATTTCTCAATTTTAAATATGAATATTGGAATTAATGCAAGGCATCTAATAAAAGGAAAATTGGAAGGGATTGGCTGGTATAGCTTTGAAATTCTAAACAGGCTAATTTTGTTGATGCCAAAGCATAAATTTTTCTTTTTTTATGATAGGAAAACTGATTTTTTGATTTCAGGTGATAACGTCTTTAACGTAATTCTCAACCCACCTGCACGACATCCAATTTTGTTTAGAATTTGGTTTAATTATGTCCTCCCAAGAAACTTTAAAAAGTTTAAAATAGATCTCTTTTTCTCTCCAGATGGATTTATTTCTTTAAATACACTAATTCCTCAAATTGGAGTAATTCACGATTTGAATTTTGAGCATTATCCAGAAGATCTACCTAGAAATGTATTAAAGTATTATCAAAAATATATGCCTTTATTTGCTCAAAAAGCAAAAAAAATAATTACTGTTTCCAATTTTTCAAAAACAGACATTGTCGATAATTATGGAATTAGTCCTAAAAAAATCAACATAATATTTAATGGAGGAAATGACGTCTTTAGGCCTTTAAACACCAATCAAAAGAAAGTTTTTATTGAGAATAATAATAACAACAGACCGTATTTTATATATGTAGGGTCTTTACATAAAAGAAAAAATATTGAGAGAATGCTTAGAGGATTTAAAAAGTTTAATTCTTTAAATAAAATGGATTTCATTATTGTAGGGACTGATATGTGGAAGAATCAATTAAACCTTGATGGGCTTTTAAAAAACGTGAGATTTTTAGGCAGGAAATCAGGTCCTGAATTAGCAAACTGGGTTGCATCAAGTTCTGCATTAATATATGTTTCGTATTTCGAGGGTTTTGGTCTACCTGTTCTTGAGGGAATGCTTTCAGGAGTTCCGGTAGTTACTAGTAATTTGACAAGTATACCAGAAGTTGGAGGAGATTCTGTGATTTATGTTGACCCATTTAATGAGGTTAGTATTTCAAAGGGAATGGAAAAGACAATGGGGAATAACAAAGAACTTATTAAAAAAGCACTTCTTCAAGCTAAGAAATTTTCCTGGGATATTTCTGCATTAAAAGTGAAAGACCTGCTTTTAAATTCTGAGAATTAGAATTTTAGTTGAGATAGAAATTTTGATCCACCATTTTTTCTTGAGACAGTAAAATCATCATGAATTTAAATTTCTTAATGAGGAATTCATTTTTTTTAAGGTCCGAAAACCCTATGAATTTTATTTTATCTTCATCTGAAAGGTTTACCAAATTAACTAAGTTGTTAAGCGATACTAATTCATCCGATTTTGATTCTTTAGAACTATCTAGCAAATGCGTTAAATATTCTGAAGCATATTTTTCTAATTCTTCTGAGGGTTTAAAAATACTTTTCTTGATTTTTGAAAGCGAACCAATAGGGTATAGCTTATGTTCGTTTTTATTTTGAAAATGATGAATTTTAAAATTTGACTTACACTCTACTAAAACATCTAAATCTCCACTATCGTATTTTTTTAAAATCTGAACTACCTTTACCAAAGAACCTAATTCACTTAGTGTTGTTTTACCTTGATATGGAATCCCAAAGTAGTCACCACTGCTTAGACATTCAGTAACTAATTGTAAATATCTAGGTTCAAAAATATGGAGAGTTGTCTGCTCGCCAGGAAATAAAAATATTCTAAGAGGGAATAATCCATACTGATAA
>CAYREL010000143.1:0-3610 GCA_964423275.1 uncultured Flavobacteriales bacterium
ATTTCCGGGCTTTGGCCAATTATTTCAGAGTTAGTTTTTATTTTCCTTTTTAAAATAGTATTTTCTTTTTTTAGATTATTGTTAATTAATGCGTTTCTAACGCAAGTGAGAACTCTATTTAAATCTAATGGTTTTTCAATATAATCAAAAGCTCCAATTTTTAGTGTTTGAACAGCTGTTTCAATATCGCCATGGCCGCTAATCATAACAACTGGGGATAAAATATTGTTTTCTACAATTTTTTTAAGTGTTTCTATTCCATCAATTTTGGGCATTTTAATATCACAAAATATTAAATCAAAGTTTTTTTCCTCTGCCATTTTATAGCCTTCAATTCCATCTTGAGCAGTTTCAACTAGGTACTTTTCAAACTCTAATATTTCTTTTAGTGTAGCTCTAATTGAACGCTCATCGTCTATGATTAGAATTTTTTTCAACTTTTCAACCATTTAAAAAGATCTGAATAACTCGCTTTTTTACCATAGGATAAAATTCCTTTTCTGTAGATTCTTCCTGACAACCAAGTAGTACCAATAAAAGTAATAGTCAACAAAAATAAACTAAGAATAATTTCCCATATTTCAACACTACTATCTCCAATTCCCATTGCTATCCTTACTATCATTATTATTGGGGATGTAAATGGTATTTCACTTAGCCAAAAAGCCAATGGTGAAGAAGGATCATCAATAACTTTACTAGCCATTAGAATTGCAAACACCATGGGAATGGTTAGTGGTAAAAGAAACTGCTGGGTATCTGCCTCCTCATCTACTGCTGCACCGATAGCAGCCATTAATCCGCTGTATAATAAATATCCTCCCAAAAAGAACAATATGAAAAACACAATTAAATAGGACCACTGAACTTCGTTGATTATAAATTGAATGGCTTCGTTATTTGGATCAATTTTGATACTATTATTTAATAACTCATCTGAATTCATTTGAAGGGATGGGTCATACTTATCTTTTATTAGTAAAGGAAAGATAGTCACAGACATAATCATGGTAACTATTGCCCAAATAATAAATTGAGTAATTCCAACTAGCCCAATGCCAATAATTTTAGCCATCATTAGTTCAAATGAAGAAACTGAGGATATTATTACTTCAACTATTCTATTTGTTTTTTCTTCAATTACACCTCTCATTACTTGAACGGAGTAAAGAAAAATAAATCCATAAATAAAAAATGCGAGAGCTATTCCTACAAATGCTTTTCTTTGAATATTTCTGTTCTCTTTATTTTCAATATCAACAACATCCAAATTAATTTTAGTTTTAATGGATTTATAGGTGGAAATATCAATATTATTGAAATTCACACGATATAGTTCTATTGCTTCATTTATAATACTTGAAAGATGTTTTTGAACTCCGGTGGACGGTATTTCTTTATACAAACACTTAGCCGTCATAGAGTTTGTTTTAATTAAATTAACCGGCAAATACACCAATAAATCTAGTTGGTTGTCTTTTTTGAAAATTTCTTGAACTTCGTTGTAGTCTTTTCCATTTGGCGCCCATTGTAGGTGGTATTTATCAGAATTTCTTAGAATACTGTCAAATAAATGTGATTCATCTACTACCAATATCTCATATTTTTCTTTGTTTTCTTGAGACAAGTAGCTAGTTAATAAAATAAAACCAACAATCAGAAAGGGACCTAAAAAACTCATTAAAATGAATGTTTTCTTTTTTACCCTAGTGAGATACTCTCTAGAAATTATTAATCCAATTTTACTCATCTGTTGTTGCTTTTATAAAAACATCATTGATGCTTGGGATTTTTTTATTGATTTCTAAAATTTCAACGTGGTCAACTATTCCTTTAATAAATTTATTAATAGTAAAATCATTTAATAATTTGATTTCTGCTCTGTTAATATTTTCATTTAAACTTATATGATTCATAAGCTCCCATCCGCCCCAAACTGCGTTGGTAAAATTCATTTGGTTTCCACTATATAAAATAGTCCATAAATTTTCTTCGTAATTTTTTTTGATTTCGTTAATACTTCCTTGCAGTATTTTTTTTGAGTTATTGATAATGGCAACTTCCTCGCAAATTTCCTCCACTGAATTCATGTCATGGGTTGATAAAATAATACTTGTATTATTTTTCTTAAGCTCAAGTATTTCATTTTTTATTAAAAGACTATTAACCGGATCTAATCCACTTAATGGTTCATCTAAAATCAAGACTTTAGGTTCATGTAAGACGGTGGTAATAAATTGAATTTTTTGGGCCATTCCTTTGGAAAGATCTTCCACTTTTTTGTTCCACCAATTACCTACACCAAGTTTCTCAAACCAAAAACTTAATTTTTGCTTTGCATCTTTTTTTGAAAGTCCTTTAAGCTGAGCAAGATATAGAACTTGTTCACCAACTTTCATTTTTTTATACAATCCTCTTTCTTCTGGAAGATAACCAATGGAATGAATATGTTTTCTTGATAAAAGTTCACCGTCAAACTTTACCACTCCTTTATCTGGTTCAAGTATTTGATTGATAATTCTAATTAAAGTAGTCTTTCCTGCACCATTTGGACCCAGTAGCCCAAAAATTTTGGATTCACCAATTGAAAGGTTGATATTGTCTAATGCTTTGTGGTTTGAATAGGATTTGTGAAGTCCCTCAATTTCAATTATATTTTTTGAAGACATTTATATCGAAAATCAAGCAAAACGATTTTTCATTCGGTCAAAAAAGTTTTTGGTTTGATTATGTTTAGGCTTGAAGTTATCACTTTCATTTAATTTTAGCAATAATTCTTTTTCTTCTTTAGAAATTTTTTGAGGTGTAAAGACTTGAATATTCACTATCATATCGCCTCTTCCGTAACCGTTTACATCAGGAATGCCCTTAGATCTTAATCTCAAATTTTTTCCACTTTGTGTTCCAGATGGAATTTTAATTTTAGCTTTTCCACTAACCATTGGAATTTCAATAGTTTTTCCAATTACCGCATCTGAAAATGAAATACCAAGTTGGTATAGTAAATCACTTCCGTTTCTTACTAGGTGCTCATGTTCTATTTCTTCAATTGCAATAATTAAATCCCCTGCGACTCCTCCACCCGGGGCCTCATTGCCTTTTCCCTGCATACTCAATTGCATTCCTTCCTCAACACCTGCAGGAATTTCTATTTCAATTATTGTTTCTTTTTTCTCTAAACCTGTTGCGTCTACTCCTGTTGGTCTTTTTGAAATAATTTGTCCAGATCCTTTGCAATTGGGACAGGTAGATGCTGTTTGCATAGCACCAAGAATAGTATTGGTAACTCTAGTAACTTGTCCAGTTCCGTTACAAGTAGGACAGGTTGAAAACTCAACACCACTTGCAGCAACTAACTTATTTACCTTAATTTTCTTTTGAACTCCGTTTACAATATCTTCTAAAGAAAGCCTTAATTTTACTCTAAGATTAGAACCTTTTCTAACTCTTCTTCCGCCACCACCTCGACCAAATCCACCACCTCCGCCAAAGGAAGATCCAAAAATATCACCAAAATGATCAAAAATATCATCCATAGACATTCCACCACCTCCACCACCAAATCCTTGACCTCCTTCAAATGCAGCATGGCCAAATTGGTCATATTGCT
>CAYREL010000144.1:0-3599 GCA_964423275.1 uncultured Flavobacteriales bacterium
TCAAAAAGTTATTGAAAGATAGCGGTGCTAAAATCAATAACAATGAATCTTGGGGGCTAAAAAAATTGGCCTACCCTATTCAGAAAAAATCTACTGGATTTTATTTCCTCATTGAATTTCAAGGTGAAGGAGATGTTGTTCAAAAATTAGAAGTTGAACTCAAACGTGACGAGAAAGTGATGCGATTTCTAACAACAAAAATGAATAAAGATCATTTCGAATACGCAGAAAAAAGAAGAGCCAAGCTCTCTAAAACTGCTTAATTATTAATTTTTAAAACACTGGCTATGGCTGACAACTCAGAAATTAGATATCTCAACCAAATTGACATAGAGATAAAAAAAGAAAAATATTGTAGATTCAAGAAATCTGGAATAAAATTTATTGACTATAAAGACCCTAATTTTTTAATGAAATTTATTAACGAGCAAGGGAAATTATTACCAAGAAGAATTACTGGAACTTCTGCAAAATACCAGAAGAGAGTTTCTCAAGCAGTAAAAAGAGCAAGACATCTTGCAATATTGCCTTATTTAGCTGATCAATTAAAATAATAATTATGGAAGTTTTATTAAAGAAAGATATAGATAGATTAGGTAGTAAAGATGAGCTTGTAGAAGTGAAAAACGGTTACGGCAGAAATTTTTTAATTCCTAAAGGATTGGCAATTTTAGCTACTGATTCTGTAAAAAAAATGCATGCGGAAACCCTTAAACAAAGAGCACATAAAGACAACCAACTTAAAGATGAGGCTTCCAAGCTTTATGAGAAGATGTCTAAGAAAACTTTTCAGGTTCCTGCAAAAGTTGGTGAGAATGGAAAAATATTTGGATCTATCACCAATATTCAATTAGCAGATTCTTTAGACAAAGCTGGATTTAAAGTAGAGAGAAAAAACATTACCCTTCCGACTGGAAATCTGAAATCTGTTGGCAAATTTGAAGCTGACATTGTTCTTCATAAAGAAGTGAAAGGAAAAATCTCTTTTGAAATTGTAGAGGGATAATTTTTTCAAATAACAAATTTAAAGACTCTATTTATAGAGTCTTTTTTTTGCCTGTTTTTTAAAATGCTTCTCCAATAAAGAAATAGAATCCACTTCCCTCTCTTGTTAAAGCATAGTCTATCCTTGTGTAAATATCCTTTTCTGGGAATAGTAAGAAACGAAGTCCTGCTCCTCCAGTTGGTAACAAGTTTTTAAATTGGAAATTATTATATGAATTAAAAACTTCTCCTGCAGCAAAAAACAAACTTGCTCCCCAGCGCTTAGCAAAAGAAAATGGAAGCATTCTGTATTCAACTTGACCTGCCAATAAGTGTTTGTCTCTATATCTTCCTAGATAATATCCTCTCATTAAACTTTCTCCTCCCATTAAAGAAAGTAAGTTAAATGGCGGGTTACCATTAGTAAATTGTCCTTGTAATTGAAATGCTAGTACATTATTTTTTCTTACTGGGATGTAAAATCTGTTATCTGAAAGAAAAGTGGTCAGATTATAATCACTACCAATTTCGCTACTATAATTCAAAAATGCCCATTCACTAAAAACTCCTTTTCTTGGATTCAATACATTATGAATATTATTGTAAACAAATCCCAAGCCTACACCAATATTAGTAGAGCCATTTCCTCCTATGGGCTTTGTAAAATTACTCGATGATTTACTATAAGAAACCTTATTCATGATTTGAAGATCAAATTCAATTCCAGTATAAAAATTTGGGAATATTTCTCTTAAAAATCTCTCCTTAAAGTAGGTGAAGTTACCATCAATTCTAGCTATGTGATTTTCGGGTGATTCTGAACCTATTCCATAATATAGTAAAGGAAAAGATTGAAATCTAGTTCTCCCAAAAAAAAACCACTTGTTTTCGTTACTGTATAGAGCATGGTCTAACCAAATACCATATTGATTTTCTAGTGTGTAAAAAGTGAAAGCTTTTATTTCGCTAAGTCTATTTTTTAAATCTCTCTTTGCCGAGTAAATATATAGGCTAGACAGCCCTACTTCCCAACTTGTTTCTGGTGAAAAAGCTAAGGTGGGATAATTCATGAATTTAGGAGCACTTAGGTCATTTGTATCATTAATTATATTATTGATATATTTCAAAAAGATGTTTGAACTCGAATTTCCCTTTTGAGAATTCCCTACAAGATAGGTTGCAGATAACAAAATATAGAGGACAAATTTCTTCACTACTTTCAAATGCTTTTTCCAAATCTCTAACATTTTAAGACAAAATTTGTATTATTATTATTAAATTATTAACAAGCCTAATGGAAACACTACTTTTTTAAAATTAATACGTTAGTATTTTAAATACTCGTCCATGAGAAAATCATTTGTTCCAAAAATTTTACTTTCAATAACTATTATATTTTTTATAATGGCTTGCAATAAAGAAAAAGAAATTGGTTGTACCGATCCTTCAGCAGTAAATTATGATCCTGACGCCACTTCAATTCCAGGATCTGATATTGGTCACTGTATTTATGACTCTTCTTGTTTGACTTTAATTCAACATGTAGATATTAATGATTATTTAAAGGACTCCTACACTATCGATACTGCATTTATATTTGGTGATTTTTTGAAAGTTAATGTTAGTTATGGTGGTGGATGTGGAGACCATATTTTTAATTTAGTACATGAGTTTTTGTTTTGCGGGACTCCTCCAGTTCATGTTCCTCTTTACTTAACACATAATAGTAATAATGATAATTGTGAAGCAGCATTGGTTCAAGAACTTTGTTTTGATATATCCAGTTTATACGATTTATGTACCGATACATCTGAACTATTTATCTCTTTATACGATCCTGAAAACAATACTTTTATTCATTTTTAAAAACTTCATTTAAGAGAAAATATAAGAAACTTTAAAATTCTCTTTCTCCAAACTCGCTTTCTATAAAGTTGGTATTAGATTTGGTTTTATTAAAATTGTAGGAAATATTTAATAAAAATACATCTACTTCGTATACATAATTAGTTGTAGTAAAAAAACTATTTTGTCTTGATGTTGTTATTCTTTGTTCGTTGGAATTAATTAAGCCCATATCCATATTTAACCACTGAAGACTCATCACCAAAGAATTATCTAGGAAAGATTTTTTAAAAGTTAAGCTAGGTAAATAAAATCTAGAGTCTTCCCCTTGCGCTGTAATTCTCTGCGATAGGTAATTTAGACCAAACTGAATAGAACTCGAAGAATTAAATTTAAAAGTAGAATTACAATTAAATGAGTATACCAATGCATCGGTATTTACAGGATGATTATCAAATTCACCTGTTATATCTTGATAAAATACATTTCCTCCAAAGTAATTACTCCATTTTTTTATGGGTTTAAATTGTAACCCTAACTCTAATCCATAAAGAGCAGAATTACCAACATTTGAATATATTCTGTTAAGAATAGAATCGTTGTAAACAGTATTCACTCTATTTATAAGATTATTTGTTTTTCTAAAAAACAAGTTAGAAAAGAAAGAAAACTTGTCACTAAAGCTATTGTCATATCCAATTTCAATATTGTCTACAAACTCTGGAAGCAAATTTGGATCTCCTTGTTCTAAGGTCTCCGAATGTTCTCTT
>CAYREL010000145.1:0-3594 GCA_964423275.1 uncultured Flavobacteriales bacterium
GATTTGGAATTATTCTTATGAGTGATCAAATTGCAAAAACCTTAAATTCTAACGAAGCAAGTTTTTCTTATTCTTACCACCAACATATTACAAGAAAGTTCACCCTTAATTTTGCACTTCAAGGAACTTACATCCAAAAATCTGTAAATAGATCTAATTTAACTTTTGGAGACATGATACACCCTAGAAGAGGATTTGTCTTTTCTACTGCAGATGTTATAACTGCTGTACCAGTTAATTTATTTGACTTCTCGGCAGGTATTTTGGGATATTCTGATAGGTTTTATATTGGATTTGCCACTCACCATTTAACAGAACCAAAAATTTCCCTCATGGCAGGTTCTTCTTCTGAATCTTTTCTTAATAGAAGATATACTGCTCATTTAGGTACTGAAATTACTTTGGGTTCTAAATCTGTTTATTCGGAAGAAAATGAGACACTTTCTCCAAGTGTTTTATTTGTCAAGCAAGGTGACTACCAGCAATTAAATGTTGGCTTATATTACAAGAAAGGAAACTATGTTGTTGGTGCTTGGTATAGAAACGTTGATTCTTTTATTGTAACTCTAGGTATAGATACTAAAATATTAAGAATGGGATATAGCTATGATTTGACTACTTCTCAACTTGGTGCTTATTCTGGAGGTTCTCACGAGATATCCTTGGCTTTAAAATTATATTGTTCTCCCAAGAAAAAGAAGTTTAGAACAATGTCTTGTCCAGCATTTTAATCCATCTTTCCATCTTTAATGGTTATCTTTTTATCTGCCAAATCTGCCAGTTTATTATTGTGGGTAACAATTATGAATGTCTGTTTATTTACATCTCTAAGCTTAAAGAAAAGTTCGTGTAAACTTTCTGCAGTTTTTGAATCTAAATTCCCACTAGGTTCATCTGCTAAAACTACCTGCGGGTTATTCATAAGAGCTCTAGCTACGCTAATTCTCTGTTGTTCACCACCTGAAAGTTCAGATGGCTTGTGGTTAAACCTATCGCTTAAACCCATTAAATCTATTAAGTGTTTTGCTCTTTCATTTGCTGAATTTTTGCTTGACTTAGCAATATATGCAGGCATACAAACATTTTCAAGAGCGGTAAATTCAGGAAGTAAATGATGGGATTGAAAAACAAATCCTATATTTTTATTTCTAAACGCTGCAAGCTCGTTTTCATTTAACTGAAATATATCTTTGTCGTTAAATAAAACCCTGCCACTTGTTGGTTTTTCAAGCGTTCCAAGAATTTGGAGAAGTGTTGTTTTTCCTGCCCCGCTTTTACCAACAACAGAAACAATTTCACCTTCGTTAATAGATATGTCAATTCCATTTAGAATATTTATTTCATTTATACTTTTATGAATTTTTATTCCCTTTATCATGCTATAAAAGTAATGAGATTAAACTTATATTTAAATAAAATCACATTTCATTGTAATATTTTTCTTTTTAGAATCTAATCATTACAACAAATTTTTACATTTACTAAAATTAACTACAGTTTTATGAATTTACATGAATATCAGGGTAAAAATATTTTAAAAAGTTTTGGAGTTTCTATTCAAGAAGGTAAAGTTGCACATAGCGTTAGTGAAGCAATGGATGCTGCTAAAGAATTAACTATTGAAACTGGTACCCAATGGTTTGTTGTGAAAGCTCAAATTCATGCAGGTGGAAGAGGCAAGGGGAAGGTGATTGAAACTGGAAGAAATGGAGTAGTTATTGCAAAAGGTTTAGGTGAACTTGAAGACAAAGTGAATGGAATTTTAGGCGGTCATTTGGTAACTGCTCAAACATCTGATAAAGGCAAAAAAGTTAATAAAGTTCTTATTGCTGAAGATGCATATGCTCCAGATTTTGACAAAACTTCAGAATTTTATATGTCTGTTTTATTAAATAGAGAAACTGGTAGAAATATAATTATGTATTCAACTGAAGGGGGAATGAATATTGAAGAAGTTGCTGAAAAAACACCTCATTTAATATTTAAAGAGGAAATTGACCCTAAAGTAGGTATTACTGGTTTTCAATGTAGAAAAATTGCTTTTAACCTTGGTTTAAGTGGTAAATCACTAAAAGAAATGATAAAATTTGTTCATTCTCTGTATTCAGCTTATTTGGGTTGTGATGCCTCTTTATTTGAAATTAATCCAGTTCTTAGAACATGTGACGATAGAATATTAGCAGTTGACGCTAAAGTAAGTTTAGACGATAATTCTTTATTCAGACATAAAGACTACGCTCAATTAAGAGATTTATCAGAAGAGGATCCAACAGATGTTGAGGCGGATAAAGCAGGATTAAACTTTGTGAATTTAGATGGAAATATTGGCTGTATGGTAAACGGAGCTGGTCTAGCAATGGCTACTATGGATATTATAAAACAAAGTGGTGGAGAACCTGCTAACTTTTTAGACGTTGGAGGAACTGCTGATGCTGACAGAGTGGAAAAAGCATTTAATATTATTCTTAAGGATACTAAGGTAAAAGGAATACTAGTAAATATATTTGGAGGGATTGTTAGATGCGATAGAGTAGCAAATGGGGTAGTTCAGGCCTATAAAAGTATTGGAAATATACCTGTTCCTATAATAGTCAGACTTCAAGGTACAAATGCTGTAGAAGCTAAAGAAATAATTGATAATTCTGGATTAAATGTACATTCTGCGATAACTCTTAAAGAAGCTGCTGAAAAAGTAAAAGATTTAGTAGGCTAGTACTCATAAATTGTAAGGCCACTCCTTAATTTTGGTTCTATCCAAGTGCTCTTAGGGGGCATATTCTCTCCGATATCTGCAATCGACGTTATTTCTTCAATTTTGTGGGGGAATAATTCAATTCCTATGCTTTTATTGTTTTGATCTACTCTTTTGGATAATATATGGATTGGTTGGTTTCCTTTAATATATTCAATATTGGTGTTAGAACTTAAGTTTTCAATATTTAATATTTTTTTTAATATTAAATCAGAAACGACTTGACTATTTAAGTTACTTTTTAAATCTTTTTTAAGCGCCTCAGTTTTTACTTCTAGTAAATACCAATTATTTTCAATGTAGAGGCAAACCTCGCTTTTTGAAGAAGGAGATTCATGTTTTTTTAATTTTTTTATTTTAAAATAAATTTCCAAATTATTAATTAATTCATTTTTACTAAGCGTTCCAATATCTTTTACTATTCTATTGAATTCAAATATTTTTAAATCATTTTGATTTATAAAAAGAGAAAGAAAATAATTTCCATTTTCGTGTTTCGGATTAGATTTTTGAAATAAAGATGAGGAAGCTATCCTGTGATGCCCATCAGCAATATAAATATTATTAAGGTTTTCAAATTCGTTAATGATTTCGTTTATTTCTTTAGTTTCATTTATTAACCATAGTTCATGTCTCTTTTTATCTGTTGTTGTAAATTCATACTCAGGTCTTTTAGAAGTCTCAGATAGAATGATTTCATTGATTTTAGTCGATGGCTGGTAAGCCAGTAGTACTGGTTCTGCATGAAAATTACAAGTATCAAGATATTTTTTGAATACTTTTTTTCTTTTATCTATAATATTTTCATGTTTTTTAATTTTATTTTCTTGGTAATCTTTTAC
>CAYREL010000146.1:0-3591 GCA_964423275.1 uncultured Flavobacteriales bacterium
TTTTGGAGTGAACCCATTAATTCTTATTGTTTTGAGAGCATCAATTTTCTTCATTATCTACTCAACCACATTCTTACTCTATCTCTCCATTGAGAGTATTCACTATCTGCGTTCATAATTCCATCTACACTCATATCGGCAAAGAATTTTTTATATACTTCAATCAATTTTTAAACTCATGTACTACTATTCCTCTATTATTAAATATTTTGAATACAAATTTTGCTAAGGTTGGACAATTTTCAGGTGTGAAGGCTACGTTCAAAATACTTTCACATTTTTTAAAAGAAGCCTCGCTATCGTATTCAAAAACTTGAGTAATTCTATGATGTCCTTTATTCCATACTTTAGAAATCACATGACGTATTAGTCCATTTTGCTTTAATTCAGAATAAAGTTTATCTGTCCATATTTCATCAAGAGATTTCAAAAATAAGTCTAATTCATTTTCTGTTGTAAAATCCATATAAAGTGAGTTGAGAAAAGCTGTATTTTTATTTTTCATTTATTTTTACAAACCTTATTAAAAGAAGCTTTCAAAAAAAATTAAACTAGTAAGTAAAATTAACAAGTAGTTTTTAAAAAAATTATTGTCATTTCCTACTTAACCACATTTTATCTCTATTTCTCCATTCAAAATAATAATATCACTGCAGATGGGGTGTGAATATTGATATAGTACGTAGATGAATATTACTGTTAGTCCAAGCATGAGTATGAACTTCTTATATACTTCAATCATTTTTTATAACCTATGAAATCACCCAACTGTTTGCCTAACATTGTTCCATTATCTATGTAGATGACACCTCTTAAAGAACCATCTGTATATTCTCTTAATTGAAGATTACCTTGTCCATATTTGTCATTCCACTTAAACCAATATCCATGTTGATTTGTACCAGTAAACGTAATGTTTCCTTTTTCTAATTTATTGTTAAAGTTGTAATAAAATAATCCTCGTGAGAGATTTTGAGTAAACCCAAAATTCAATCCAGACTTCTGGTTATGTCTGTAAATATTTCCTTTATATCTTAATGGAACAGTATTATCCCACTTAATATTAGGAGGAGTTAATAATCTTTTCTGTGCAATGATTTTTCTTGATTGTGCTATCTCTTGTTCTTGTTTTTTCTTTTCTTCTTTTGCTTGTTTGTTTTTAAGATATAAATCACCAATCACTTCAAGAGATTTTAAAACACCACCACCAGAACCATCTTTAGATAAATCTGCAATAGAAGCATTACAAAATAAAGCATTACATTTTAGAACTTTTTCTACGTTAGGATTTACTACTCCTTTGATATAGTGCTTCTTTATTTTATTGGATGCATATCTATTTGCTTTTACTCTTTGAGGATTTGCTGGATGACTTCTATAAAATGCATATTGTTCAATTCCTTGAAATTGTTTTTCCCAAATAGTAACACTTCCTTCAGGATTAAATCCTGCTAGTGCTGTATAGACAATGGCAATTCTATCTGCTTCCTGCTCATTAATGTTTGTAAATGAGGTAGAGTATGCACCTGAAGGCTTGTCTCCAAAAACATCTTTCACATTTAGAAAATATGACTCTTCAATATGCCCTGCAGTATTGTGAGCAAGTTCATGGGCAATTACATATGCAAGTTCATCATCATTAGTTTTTTCTAACAATCCAGAAAAGACAACAAAGTATCCACCACCAAATGCAAGTGCATTAAAGTCTTCATAATCTATAACTTCATATTTAACTTTGTCTTTATGATTTCTGTAATGACTTGCATCAATTAATCTATCTACAATTCTTTTAACTCTTTTATACTCAGAGGCATCTTTTGAGAAAACTTTAACTCCATCTTTTTTTGCCTTATTCAAAATAAGATTAAGAGCTTTTTGTCCTTTTTTTCTATAATCTTTTTCATTATGAAATGGACTATCAATGGTTCTTAAACCTGTAATTGCATCTTTCTTAGAAACACCGTCTGCAATTTTTCCTAAGAACTTATCTACATTACTCCAAAAAGAATGTTCTTCATCAGCAACGGCAAATGAAGATGATAGTAATAATATTAGGACTAATAGAATTTTCATAATTACATCATACTCAAGTATATAAATCTAAGTAAAGTGTTAACCATTTTAATGACTCATACAGAGTTATACAGCAGGGTTAATGTAATCAGAGTCAATGGTGCATGAGATGTGGGTATAGTGGGTGTATGATTATGTATTTGAATGTATTGTTTATTATTTTAATTCATTATCAATACAGCGTGAAAAGTTTAGAATTTGACTAAATCCATAACCCTTTTGTTCACTCGACTTTAAATGTAAACTTACAAGAGGATTACTATCAGTCTTATCCATTTTTCTATAAACAGTCATCCATGAATTACCATCAGCTCTCATGTTACTTAAATGTCTTTCATCTTGTCCCTCAAGTTCATTAGGGTTTGAACTAATTTCTCCTAGGTAATCTATTGCTTTTTTAATATTACCGCCTTTATTATTTGGTTTGGTGAAAGTTTCCATACCAACGAGTTCTCCCACATAACTTGCAATCACTAAATCACCTAAAGTTTTATTTTCTATAAATAAATCCCAACTATCTTGAATTACCCCTGCATATGGACCTTTGAAATGTTGATGATATTTTCCATCGGCAGGAATTTTCTTATATTCTTGCATAAGGTCTCTATAACCGTCCTTAAATATTTTCAAGTCCTTATTTACATAACCCCATAACATATAAGCAACCGCTGCTTTACTTACAGTATCAGGCCACCTATTAGATTGCTTTTTACCACCATTTGTAAAATGACTATAGTGACTCCTTTCATATAAAATATCACCCCATTTAACAATTTTCTTTCTTTGTCCATTTTTCCATAAATTTTTATTGTCCATAAAATCCATCAGAATACTTAAATTAATAAGAATCATTGTTTGAGCATAAGCTACACTTGAACCACCCTTAACCCATTTGTTTACAGTAAAATATTTATTTTCAGCAGCCTTTACAAGATATGGAATATATTTATTTATAAAATCTTCTTTTTTGTACACAAAGTTAGGATGAAGCTCACCTTCAAGAAAAGAAGAAATTGCATGGCCAAATGATAAGGCAAAAAACCAACTTTTTAACTTTCCACTCGTATGACTTTTTTTAGCTCCATTAATTTTGCTATAAGGTATCATGTATAAAGTCCCACCTTTACAAAATTTATTACCCTTATATTGAAACAAAGGAGGGGTTTCAGTCTTAAAAGCTTTTTCTACTGAAGAATAATCATTTTTGTCAACACCAAAGAAAGCATTAGCACTGGTTGGAAACATCATAATTAGTAGTAACCCAAATAATAATTTTACCATGTGTGTCGCCTTAGCGTTTTCAAGTTAGTTATATAATATATTGATGAAATTATTATAATTAACCAGTTAATTATATGTTAAGCAATTTAATACGACTTAAATGGCCTACCATCTGGTCTACCCTCCAAGCACACATTACAAAATATGCTTACACATCAACTACTTAGGGTGACTGAATCACTTGAAATGGTGCGGCTGAGAAGACTCGAACTTCCACGGGTGTTATCCCACAGCGAC
>CAYREL010000147.1:0-1003 GCA_964423275.1 uncultured Flavobacteriales bacterium
ACTGTATAGTTTTTTTGATGTTTGTTCTAAATAGGATGTCTTTCCTGAAAAAATATAAGATGCAGTTGAATTGTTATTTTCTTCATTTAGTTTTTTAATTGGACCTTCAATTTTTAATTTAGAACCAAATGGATTTACCGAGATTTTTCCTTTGTGTCTTTTTTTATTACCATCAATTGTAGTTATATCCATTATTGAAGAAATTCTCCCACCATATTTTGCAGAGAAACCTCCCGTGTAAATATCTGCACTTCTCATAATATCTATATCAAAAACCGAGAAGAAACCAATAGAATGGAAGGGATTATAAATCGTCATACCATCTAAAAGCACTTTATTCTGAATCGGGGAACCACCTCTAATATACATTTGACCTCCTTGATCTCCAGTTGTAACAACCCCGGGAGTAGTTTGCAGATATTGAGCAAAGTCTGGTTCACCCCCAATGGCGACAACTCTCGCCATATCTTTAGGAGTTGCAGTAATAACAGACATTTTAACTTCTGTTTTTCTCTCTTCGGCTTCTGCACTGTATTCAAACTCGTCTAAAACTTCATCGTTAACTTCCATGAAGAAGTTTTGAGTAGTTATTTTTCCTTTCTTTAGTTCAATAGTGTACTCAATAGTTTTAAACTCTATGTTGGTAATTTCTAGAGTAATCTCACCCGCAGGTAGTTTGTTAATCTGATAGTAGCCATTTAAATCTGTAGAAGAACCTGTACCAGTTCCTTTTATTTTAACGTTAGTTCCAAAGGAAGGTTCTCCAGTTTCTTTTTCATAGACAGTTCCTCTTACAGTAGCAAACTGTGACTGAGCAGTTAAGAACCCAAAAATTAGCAATAAGGATAATACACTTTTTATGATGATTCTCATAATTTCTCCGAAGATAAAATTATTTTTCTTTTGTAAAACGGTTTCTATAAAAGACTATACAACTTAATTGTTATTTTCTATAATTGATTTATTTGGAAGTGCTTTAAAACCCATGTTAGACAATGTAAAA
>CAYREL010000147.1:1013-3567 GCA_964423275.1 uncultured Flavobacteriales bacterium
ATTGTTCAATTGTTTTGCTTATTGGAGTGCCTGCACCATGGCCAGCATCAGTTTCAATACGAATTAGCGTAGGGTTACTACCAGATTGCTTTGCTTGAAGTTCTGCTGCAAACTTGAAACTGTGTGCAGGAACTACTCTGTCATCGTGATCACCAGTTGTTATTAAAGTAGCTGGATATTCAACTCCCGCTTTCACATTATGAACAGGAGAATATCCAATTAAGTATTCAAACATTTCCTTACTTTCTTCTGAAGTGCCATAATCGTAAGCCCATCCCGCACCAGCAGTAAAAGTATGGTAACGAAGCATATCTAAAACTCCAACAGCTGGAAGTGCAACTTTTATTAAATCAGGACGCTGGGTCATGGTGGCTCCTACTAAAAGACCCCCATTAGAACCACCTCTAATAGCTAAATATTCACTAGATGTATAGTTGTTTTCAATTAAGAACTCAGCAGCTGCAATAAAATCATCAAAAACATTTTGTTTTTTCATTTTAGTTCCAGCTTTATGCCATTTTTTTCCATATTCTCCACCGCCTCTTAGATTGGCCACAGCATAAACTCCACCTTGCTCCATCCAAACTGCGTTGGCTATACTAAATGATGGAGTCAGGCTAATATTAAAACCTCCATAACCATAAAGAATGGTAGGGTTTTCACCATTTAATTTTAATCCTTTTTTATGGGTAATAATCATTGGAATAATAGTACTGTCCTTCGAAGCATAAAATACTTGATTACTTTCATAGTTATCAGGGCTGAAATCAACATCTGGCTTTTTATAAATTTTAGATTCTCCATCTCTAGGATTGTATGAATAAATGGTTCTAGGGGTTTTGTAGTTTGAAAAAGAATAATAGAGAATAGTATCCATTTTTTTTCCGCTAAATCCACCAACACTTCCAATTCCTGGAAGTTCTACATCGAAAATCATTTCACCGTTATAGTTGTATTGCTTTACTTTAGAAACAGCATCTACCATATATTCTGCAAAGAAATACCCACCACCATTTGAAGGACTTAAAACATGTTCTGTTTCAGCAATAAAATCCACCCAATTTTCAGTAGATGGATTGGAAGCATCCACAGTTACTATTTTTTTATTAGGAGCATTTAAGTTGGTTGCTAAATACAATTTACTTCCTTCATTTTCCATCACATATGTATCGCTATTGGTATGGTCTAAAATGGTTACAAAACCGCTGTTAGGCTTTGATAAGTCTTTCATAAATAATTTATTTCCGGAGGTTGAAACACTTGCGGAAACAAATAAGTAATTTCCATCTTCGGTAACATTTCCGCCAACATATCTATGTTTTTCTTCGTTAGACCCTCCAAATATAAGTTGGTCCTCAGCTTGTGATGTTCCTAGTTTGTGGTAATAAAGTTTGTGCTGATCGGTTTTTGCAGATAATTCACTGCCTTTAGGTTTATCGTAACTAGAATAAAAGAATCCCTCATTTTTTTTCCAGGAAAGACCAGAGAATTTAACATCTACAATAGTATCTTCCATAATTTCTTTAGTATAGACATCCATTACGATTACTTTTCTCCAATCACTGCCACCTTCCGAAATAGAATAGGCTACAATACTACCAGAGTCTGAAAAGCTTAAAGCTCCTAAAGAGATTGTTCCGTCTTTTGAAAATTGATTAGGATCTAAAAAAACTTCAGCAGACTCATTTTCTTTTTGTCTGTATATTACATATTGATTTTGCAAACCATTGTTCTTATAAAAATAAGTGAATTCCCCCTTTTTAAAAGGAGCACTTATCTTTTCATAATTCCACAGGTATTCTAGTCTTTTTTTTAAGTCTGACCTAAATGAAATATTTTTTAAATAGTCGAAAGTTGTTTTGTTTTCTGCCTTCACCCAAGATTCTGTTTCTTTAGATCTATCATCTTCTAACCATCTATATGAATCCTTCACTTCAATGTCAAAATAATTATCTACAACTTCTTTTTTTTCTGTAATTGGATAACTCATTTTTGTTTTTACTTTTTTTTGGGTGTTACTGCAGGATAATAAAATAGAGAACATGCATAAGATAAAAAGTGTTTTTTTTATTTTCATTTTTTTTAAAATATATAGTTATTAATTACGCAATGATTTATAACATTAAAAATAATTTCTATTAATTATGCTAGTGAGTTTGATAGTCTTTAATTCCTCTAAATTAAAATTTTTTTATTGTTAAATGTTATATATTGTCTTATTCAAATTGAATTTTGTTGAAAAATAACCATTATGATATAATTTTTGTTGGTTGGGGTGCAAGTACTTGCATTTTGCTAATTGAAATGGCTAAAAATTCTTTGCTAGATAATAAAAAGCTTTTAATTATTGAACCAAGTGAAAAACTTGAGAATGACAAGACGTTTTGTTTTTGGGCAAATAGAAAAGACGATATATATAAAAACTTTTCAACCATCATATCGAAAAGTTGGACAAGTATTCAAATCAATGACAATGAAAGTAATCCTATAGATCCTACTGAATATTTTCATGTAGATAGTATTGATCTATACAATTGGACAAGAAAAATAATGC
>CAYREL010000148.1:0-3551 GCA_964423275.1 uncultured Flavobacteriales bacterium
GGGCTAATTCCATTTTTTTGGTTTTGGTCTTTTACTCCATGCTGAACTCCAGATCCAGAAAGAGCATTTTTAGAAATATCTGTGTTGACAAAGCCGGGGAAAACCATACTTATGTCAATATTGTTTTTCTCTTCTTCAAGTCTTAAAGATTCAAAAAACCCTAATTGAGCAAATTTCGATGCAGCATATGCAGATCTAAGAAAAAAGCCAAATTTTCCAGATAAGCTACTTATTGTTACAATGTGTCCTTTTTGTTGTTTTTGCATTATGGAAAGAACTGATTTTGTTAAGCCAATAGTTCCAAAATAATTTATTTCCATAAGTTTTCTGTCGACATCCATTGATGTTTGACTAGCTTCAGACCTTTGGCTAATTCCACCATTGTTTATTAATAGGTCAATACTTCCATATTTCCTAACTACTAATTGAGTTGCTTTTTCAAAAGCTTCTGGTTTCTCTAAATCTAGTGGTAAAATATAAGGCTCACCATTGCATTGTTTTGCAACATTCTCTAATTCTTCTTTATTTCTAGAAGAAAGTACAATGTTTGCTTTCAAAGTACTAATTTTTAATGCCAACGCCTTGCCAATTCCTGATGAAGCGCCAGTTATCCAGACTGTTTTCCCATTAAATTCAATCATGAGATAAATATAAGATTAGTTGAATTAAAAACCACTAAATAAAGAAACTAACGGCAGATAATAAAAGATTACTTGGTTAACCCGTCGATCAAATCTTGATCTGCTATATTAGGTAAAGTTACTTTTAACTTAGGGTTTCTATCCATTTCTCTTTTTATCGCGAAAATAGCTTCTTTATTTCTTGCCCAATTTCTTCTTGCAATTCCATTATTAACATCCCAAAAAAGCATATTTATAAGCTTTTTTTCAGAGTTTTGAGAACCGTCAATAGTCAGTCCAAATCCTCCATTAATAACTTCTCCCCAGCCAACACCTCCTCCGTTGTGAATACTTACCCAAGTTGCTCCTCTAAATGAATCTCCAATAACATTTTGAATAGCCATATCTGCAGTAAATGCAGAGCCATCGTAAATATTTGAAGTTTCTCTGTAGGGAGAATCTGTTCCTGAAACATCGTGATGGTCTCTTCCCAAAACTATTGGTGCTGAAATTTCTTTATTCTTTATTGCGTTATTAAATGCTTTGGCAATTTCAATTCTTCCTTCGGAGTCTGCATATAGTATCCTTGCTTTGGAGCCAACGACTAAGTTATTTTCTTGTGCTCCTTTTATCCACTTTATATTGTCTTTCATTTGTTGTTGGATTTCCTCTGGAGAACCTTTAATTAATCTCTCTAAAACTTCACAAGCAATTTCGTCACTTTTCTTTAAGTCGTTAATATCTCCAGATGTACATACCCATCTAAAAGGCCCAAACCCATAATCAAAACACATTGGACCCATTATGTCTTGAACATAGGATGGATATTTAAAGTTAATTCCATCGTTACTCATTACATCTGCACCAGCTCTAGAAGCTTCCAGTAAAAAAGCATTTCCATAATCAAAAAAGTAAGTGCCTTTGTCCGTATGTTTTTTTATAAATTCCGCATGTTTGATAAGTGAATCTTTAACTTTTTCTTTGAACTCTACAGGGTTTTTTCGCATCATTTCATTTGCTTGATCAAAACTTATTCCCGTAGGATAGTACCCTCCGGCCCAAGGATTATGCAGAGATGTTTGATCTGATCCTAAATCAATAAAAATATCTTCAGAGTGAAATTTTTCCCATACGTCTATAATATTTCCGTCATATGCAATTGACACCACTTCCTTATTTTTTTTAGCAACCTTAACTCTTATACATAACTCATCTAAATCACTTATTATCTCATCAACCCATCCTTGTTCATGTCTTTTAAAACTTGCTTTTGGATTTACTTCAGCAGTTACGGAAATAACTCCAGCAATATTTCCAGCTTTGGGTTGTGCTCCGCTCATCCCCCCTAGTCCAGCTGTGACAAATAGTTTACCAGCAGGACCATCGTTATCTATTTTTCTGCAGGCATTAAGCAGAGTTATTGTAGTGCCATGTACAATTCCTTGAGGACCTATGTACATATAAGATCCTGCTGTCATTTGACCAAACTGAGTGACACCTAAAGCATTAAATTTTTCCCAATCGTCTTGTTTTGAATAATTAGGAATCATCATTCCGTTAGATACCACAACTCTAGGAGCATTTTCATGGGATGGAAATAGTCCTAATGGATGACCACTATTCATTACCAATGTTTGGTCATCTTCCATATTGGATAAGTATTGCATGGTAAGAAGATACTGAGCCCAGTTTTGAAATACAGAACCATTCCCACCATATGTGATGAGTTCTTGCGGGTGTTGAGCTACTGCTGGATCCAGATTGTTCTGAATCATTAACATGATAGACTTAGCTTGAGTTGATTTCCCAGGATATTGGTCAATAGGTCTTGAGTAAATCTCATAATCTGGTTGATATCTATACATGTAGATTCTTCCATACATTGCTAATTCTTCTTTAAATTCAGGACCTAAAATATGATGTTGATTTTTAGGAAAATATCTTAAAGCATTTTTGAGAGCTAATGCCTTTTCATTGGTGGTTAGAGAATCTTTTCTATTTGGGGCATGACTAAAATTCTCAGATCTTTTTTTAAAATCTGGTAACATTTCTGGGATTCCTTTGGAAATGGAGTTTTTAAATTCAGACATATAATAAATTGAATGTAGTATTACTTAGAAAATCCGTAGGGACAATGTTTGCACTTACTTTCACAACAATATCCTCTATTTTCATGGTATTTTTCTGTAAAAATAATCAATCCATCATTAGAATAGTAAAAATGCTCCTCATTAGAAGGGGATTTAATAGATGTGTCAAAATATGACCTTTTCATTATTTAAATTTAACAAAGTAAAACAGACGATTATACTTTGTTTTACGTAAACCACACAATAATTTGATTAACATCCACAAAATCAGAAAATAAAATTGCATACATTTGGGGTAATCATATTAATACACAAACTTAATTATGTCTGAATATAAAACTCAAATTGATTCCTTTATGGAGGAATTAATTATTAAAAATGGCAATGAGCCAGAATTCATTCAAGCAGTTGAAGAAGTGGCAGAAACTGTTATTCCTTTTATAGAGAAAAATATAAAATATAAAAAAGCTAAAATTTTAAAAAGAATTGTTGAGCCAGAGAGGGTGATACAATTTAGAGTCCCCTGGATTGACGATGCAGGAGAACCGCAAGTTAACAGAGGTTTTCGAGTGGAGTTTAATTCTGCAATAGGTCCGTACAAAGGAGGCCTAAGATTTCATCCATCAGTAAATTTATCTATTCTTAAATTCTTAGGGTTTGAGCAAATTTTTAAAAATTCATTAACTACTCTTCCTATGGGGGGAGGTAAAGGAGGCTCAGATTTTAATCCAAAGGGAAAGTCTGACAACGAGGTGATGAAGTTTTGTCAATCGTTTATGACAGAATTATCAAGACATATTGGTCCTAATACAGATATTCCAGCTGGAGATATTGGTGTTGG
>CAYREL010000149.1:0-3517 GCA_964423275.1 uncultured Flavobacteriales bacterium
TATTGCCAACTAAATCATCTTTTGCCATTGGACATCCACCAATTCCAAGCAATGAACCATCAAATCTTTTACAACCTGCATCATATGCAGATTGAAGTTTATTGAAATAATTATCTGGACTTGAGTGAAGATGAGCACCAAACTCAACATTTGGAAATTCTTTTATAAGCTTGCTAAAAAGCCAAGTTATAACATTTGGAGTACTAGAACCAATGGTGTCACTCAAGGATAAAATATCAATTCCAAAGTCATTTAATAACTTTTCAACCCAGTGAGCCACAATATATATACTCCACTCATCACCATAAGGATTACCAAAGGCCATAGAAAAATAAGTCACTAATTTTTTATTGTTTTTCAAACATAAATTCTGAATTTTTTCTAATCTTATTAAGGATTCTTTAATACTAGAATTTATATTTCTTTTTTGAAAAGTTTCAGAAATTGAAAAAGGGAAACCTAAATAAGTTATTTCATCATAATCAACAGCTTCTCTTGCACCTCTTTCATTTCCAATAATTACCAATAACTTAGTAGGGGAATTTCCTATGTTCAGACTTTTAATTACTTGTGAAGTATCTGCTAAATGAGGAACTTTTTTCTTTGAAACAAAACTGCCAACATCAAGTGTGTCGAAACCAACTTTTAAAAGTTCGTTGAAATATTCAATCTTTTTTTTAGTAGGAATAAAACTAGAAAAACCCTGAATAGCGTCTCTAGGACACTCTATCAATTTCATAGGAAATTTTTATTGAGTTAAGGTACCAAAAGCTGTTTTACAGTTTTACTATTGTTAATATTAGTAGAAAGAGAATATATGCCAGAGGATAAATCAATTTCACTTAAATCAAGTACAAGTTGGGTGTAATTTGGACCATAAAATCCAGCATTCAATAGTATTGACTTACTGTAGATTAACTGACCTAAAGGATTAAATATTTCAAAGTAAGTTTCTTGATCTTCTAATAATTCAAAAATTAAATTTACTTGGTGGTCAGAGTTAATAGGATTGGGTCCAAAAAGAATATCTTCAGAATTGCCAAGAGGGTCAACAGGTGGATTTGTTGTTCTTAACTGTCCAAAATATGGAGTTTTATTATAAGCATTTATAACAATACTTAAAGTATCAATAGTATTAATTGAATCAAAATTAAAATCTACTTGACCATTTAAGACATTACTTTTTCCAATTAAAGAATCACCGTTCCATAGTGTAACAGAAGCATTTTCTACATCACATAGAATGGTAGTTGATGTCAATCCGATTTCTTCAGTTTCGCTATGCTCCACAACAAAATCACTAGGAATATCAGATCTAAATAAGGTTGTTGGATCACCAAACAAAATCCAAGTTTCAACTACTTCTTTTCCTGGATTTGGATAATCGTCTAACATTTTCATTTGCCCACTGTAAAAAAGAGCCCCAATAGAATGCATTTTATTGTTTGGATAAGACTCTACTAAGATATCCACTATTTCATCTTGAGAGGCCATAGGAGGTGCCCAAGACATTAAAATAGAAGATCCAGCAGCTGCTATTGCACCAGTGGGGGAACCAGAACTACTTGCTCTTTGCCATGCTTCAGAAATACAAGTCCCAGAAGTAAAAGTTCCATTATTACAAGCAACTGAAACAACAAACGGGTATTTACCATTGTTTGTTGCGGAATTGATATGTGAACTTGAGTAATTTCCAGATGAGCATAAATTTACATCTCCATGTCCAGTATAATTGAATAATGAAATACCACCATTTACTGCATTGGAAATTATAGTAGAATTAGGATTTCCGTTGGCATCTTCTCCACCATGAGTTCCATCGTAAAATTCGAAAACATTTTGATAACCATAATTTAACAAATCTGTTCTAATATTTCTTAAATGTTGCCAATCTGCTTCCCCATCATCACCGTATCCAGTACCTTCGTTAGAGCCTAGTCCTATAGCATTTAAATAATAGTTAGAAGTATCTGGGTTTGTTTCGTATTCTAAATTTCTTTGAACAATGTTATTTAAATCTGTCAAATTAGAAGGACTAAATCTTCCAACGTATATATCTGGATACCAATCGTTAGAATTTGAAATCAAACCGTACTTTGCATCAGACCATTTTGTTTCAGACATCCATCCTCCAGTTGAACCAGCATCATAAGCAGCGATTTTGTTGTGGTCTCCAACTAGTAATAAATATAAAAAATCTGAATTTTGTTGGTAATAAGTTCTTACATAATTGTAGATACTGCTCTGGTTATTTCCAATATCTGCAATATCAACAAGAACCACTTCTCTACCCGATTGTTTTTTCCACTCAATAAAAGGAGCTAATTCATTAAAATATTCTGAAGGAGATACTATTAATAAGCTTCCTTCTTGTCCAATAGAATTATATCTGGTTGGAGAATAATTTAGATAACGTCTTTGGTAAGAACTTTTTAGCTCATTTAAAATATTTTCATCATTCGTTCTAAGTAATTCGTTATTTCCTTTTACAGATTTATTAAATTCAATTTTAACTAGTATTTTACTATATACCTTAAGTGTTTTTTGAACTGGATTATATTGAAATGGAACAAAGTTCAAAGTTTGTCCTCTTAAATCTCTCTGTATGTAGGGTTCACTAAGTGAAAAAACAATAGATGGATACTCTTGGTCTAGTTCGTATAATGGACCTTTATTAAATGGAATTAAACTAGGGTCTATGTTTCTATACAAATTTCCCTTTGAAGGAATTATATTAACACCTTCAATTACAGAATACTTAGAGTCTACAATTGTAAAATTACTAACCCCAGTTTCTGGAAGTTGAATATTGGAGGTGAATTTTAATAATTCTGGTTCACCTAGATTAAGGATGGGTCTTCCTCCCTCAACCACAAGTTTTTTATACTGAGTGGAGTTGATTGTTTTGGAATCAATAAGAGAGTAATTATTGAGTTGATACTCAACAAGAATAGAATTATTATCCTGGCTTATTAACTTAATATTGTACGAGTTATTAGCAAAGAAGTTTAAGCTAAGTAATAAAAAAAAGTGTGTAAGAATATTTTTCATATTTTAAATGTACCAATAATATAAGTTTTTAAAAATTTGTGAAGATTTTTATTTGAACAATGCAATGTTTTTTTCACAATGAGATCTTAAGTATTATATTCGCAAATAATGAATCACGAAAAAGAAATAAACAAAAGAAGAACTTTTGGAATTATATCTCACCCTGATGCTGGGAAGACTACTTTAACAGAGAAACTTCTTCTTTTTGGTGGTGCTATACAAAGTGCCGGAGCAGTTAAAAATAACAAAATAAAAAGATCTGCCACGTCTGATTTTATGGAAATTGAAAAACAAAGGGGAATAAGTGTTGCTACATCTGTTATGGCTTTTAATTATAGAGACAAGCAAATAAATATATTAGATACTCCTGGACATAAAGATTTTGCAGAAGATACCTACAGAACACTTACTGCTGTAGATAGTGTAATTATGGTGATAGATTGTGCTAACGGTGTAGAAGCACAAA
>CAYREL010000150.1:0-3507 GCA_964423275.1 uncultured Flavobacteriales bacterium
CTAAAATAGCTTATTATGTTTTTGATGAAAGAGATGTAAAACAGTTTGAAATGGAGATGTACGGTGATTTATATCCATCTCAGTATAAATTCAAATATCCAAAAGCAGGAGAAGACAATTCTTTAATTGCTGTCAAAGTTTTTGATTTAGACAATTTAAAAACTTTCGATTTTGATATAGGGAAAAATCCTGACATCTATATCCCAAGGATGATTTGGTCCAAGGGCAACAATGAACTTATTGTATTTAAAATGAATAGGCTGCAAAATAATTTAGAGCTTCTTTCTGGAAAGTTTAACAATCAAAACAATCCAATTAGTGGTATTAAAATTAATAAAGTTTATGGTGAAACAAGTTCTACTTACATTGACATTCATGATAATACCTTTTTTATTAATAAAGATGAATTTATTTGGACTAGTGAAAAGGATGGATTTAACCATATATACTTAATTAATTATTCTAACAATACAGAGAGAAAACTAACTTCTGGCAAATGGGATGTTACCACTGTTTACGGATATAATTCCAAAGATCAGACCATTTATTTTCAAGCTGCTAAGAGAAGTCCTACCAATAGAGAAATTTATTCTTTGAATTTAAAAACAAATCAATTAAATCAAATATCTAGCTTAAAAGGAACAAATGATGCTGATTTTAGCTCCGACTTTCAATATTTTATAAATACACACTCAGATGCAAATCATCCTCTCACGTTTACATTAAATAACAAGAAAGGAAAAGTTTTAAAAGTTTTAGAAGACAATAAAAAACTTAATAAAAGGATGAATGAGTATGAATTGGTAGAAAAAACTTTTTTTAAAATACCCAATCAAGAAGGGTTAGAACTTAATGCATGGATCATGAAGCCAAAAGTCCTAGACACTGTTAAAAAGCATCCTTTACTTATGTTCGTATATGGGGGACCAGGAATTAATACAGTTAATAACGCTTGGTCTTGGATGAATTACTTTTGGTTTCAATATTTAGTTAAGCAAGGTTTTGTTGTGATTTCTGTAGATAGCAGAGGAACTGGTTATAGAGGAAGAGACTTTAAGCACTCTACCTATTTACAACTTGGCAAATTAGAAACAGAAGATCAAATTTCTGCTGCTACTCATATGGGTAAATTAAATTATATAGATAAAGATAGAATTGGAATTTTTGGATGGAGTTATGGCGGATATATGTCTTCTCTTTGTATTTCCAAAGGTGCGGATATTTTTAATTCTGCAATTGCAGTAGCTCCTGTAACCAACTGGAGGTTCTATGATAATATCTATACAGAAAGATTTATGAGAACGCCAAAAGAAAACGGAGACAATTACGATGTGAATTCTCCAATTAATCATGTTAGTAAAATAAAAGGCAACTATTTGTTGATTCACGGAACTGCTGATGACAATGTACACTTTCAGAACTCTATGGAGATGGTAAGTTCTTTAGTGAAATCGAATATAGAATTTGATTTTTTTGCCTACCCTAATAAGAATCATGGAATCTATGGCGGGTATACTCGACTTCATTTATATAATAAAATGACGAACTTTCTAATAGAAAATTTAACAGAATGAAATTTCATATTAAACTAATATTAGTTTCACTATTTATAGGCTCATTTTCAAGTGGGATTACCCAAAATAATATAAATTGGATTTCTTGGGATACCATGATACGACAAAGGGCTTCAGATTCAGTTAAAAAGAAGGTATTTATTGATTTATATACTAATTGGTGTGGATGGTGTAAGAGAATGGATGCAACTACATTTAGCGATCCAGTAATTGTAAATTATATTAAAAATAATTTCTATACAGTTAAATTTGATGGAGAAACAAAAGACACAATTGTTTTTAACAACCATGATTTTTACAATTCTGATCCAACCTATAAAAAGTCTAATCCTAATTCAAGGGGAAAAGCACATTGGTTTGCACATTCTATACTAGATGGAAAGCTTTCTTACCCTAGCTATGTTTTATTAGATGAAAATCTTATAAGACTAATGGTTTACCAAGGATACAAACAAGTGGATGAAATGTTGGGTATATTACTTTTTTTTGGAAATAATCAATATAAATACTACCACAATCATTTAAATTCTCAATGGAATAGTTCTAAAAAACTTTAAAATCTATTAAATTTACTTTATGAAAAAATTAATAGTTTTTGTTTTTATAATTCTTTTACAGAATTTTCATTCACAGCAATCGACATTAAACTGGCATACAGATTTAAACAAGGCTGTAAATATTTCAATAAATGAAAAAAGGCCTATCATGCTTTTTTTTACTGGGAGTGACTGGTGTGGATGGTGTATGCGTTTAAAAAAAGAAGTATTTAATTTACCTGAATTTGAAACTTGGACTAAGGATAATGTTGTTTTAGTTGAATTAGATTTCCCTAGAAGAAAAGCAATAGACCCTAAAATTCTCAATCAAAATAGAGAACTAGCTAGAATTTTTGGTGTTAGTGGCTACCCTACTGTTTGGTTTGTAAATCCTCAAAAATTAGATTCTAACAAACTTAATTTTTTAAAGCTTGGAAAATTAGGTTATTTGGCTGGAGGAACTAGTAAATGGATTTCTTCAGCAGAAAACTTTTTAATTAGTAACTAATTAAAAGTAAATAACTTATATTCAAAATTAACAATTATAGAAATTGAAAATTTATCGTTACATACAAAACTACAAAGTTCAGATACTAGAGGAAACTTTTGTTTTAAACGATGAAAACACTTTGGCCAATACTGCTAAAATTTCATTTTATGATATTAATAATAATTTAATTGACACTAAAAAATATGGTGTAGTTGACTTAGACAATATCTACAATAAAATTCTTAATAAAGAATCTATAGATGTATCCAAATGTTACATTAAAAATTTCTCTTTAGATCAATACAGGAAAAAGAATAATTTATCTGCTAAAGAAAAAGTAGATCTTTCAAATTTCACGGCTATTGACTCAATTTTTGAATCAGAAAAAGTAATTGACTTTTCCTTGGCAAATTTCGTAGGGGAAAAAGTTGATTTTTCAAATACCCATTTTGGATTGGGAAACTTAAGCTTTCTTAAATCAGAATTTGGAAACTTTCCTGTCCTTTTTAAAGGTACAAGCTACAGTGAGGGGAATAATATTTTTCAGTATGCAAAATTTAATAATGGAAATGTAAATTTTGACAATGCAACTTTTGAAAATGGTAATTTAAGTTTTGTAAACACTTATTTTGGAGATGGAAACACCTCTTTTAAAAATATTCATTTTGGTAACGGAGATGTATCTTTCGCATTTTCAACTTTTAATAAAGGAAATATTTCATTTGATAAATCTATTTTTAACGGAGATGAGATTAGTTTTTCTAAGGTTGATTTTGGAACTGGGAAAGTAGATTTTAGAAGAGTTGTGTTTGGCGATGGAGATATTGATTTTGAAGAAGTAAGCTTGGCCAAAAAAAATAAAGTAGTTTTTAGAAGAGCTAATTTTGGTTCTTCATCGGTAAGTTTT
>CAYREL010000151.1:0-3499 GCA_964423275.1 uncultured Flavobacteriales bacterium
ATTTTACCTGCAAATATTTAAAGGTGAACAGTTGAAATCTGATGCTAATAAACAAATTTTTATTTCAAAAAAGGTATTAGCTCCAAGAGGAAATATTTATGCTTCAAATGAGCAAAAGACGTCCCTTGCTCTTTCTGTTCCAAGATACAAGGTCTTTGTTGACTTGGTTACTATCCGTGAGCAAGATTTTATTGAAAATATTTCTGATCTGTCAGATTCCTTAAGTGTACTTTTAGCTAGAAAAACATCTAATGAGTGGAAGACCGAATTAGAAAACCAAAGGCTTGATAGTAACCGATACTTTTTTATTGCAAGAGGTTTAAGAAATGATCAAATAGAGCGGCTAAGAAAGTTTCCCATTTTTAATTTAGGTAAGTATAGAGGGGGTTGTATTATTTTAAAATCTAACCAAAGAGTAAAACCCTATGGTATGCTTGCTAATAGAACAGTGGGATACGCTGTAGAAAATGATGGAAAAAAATCAATTTTAGTTGGTATTGAGGGTGCATTTAATGAGTATTTGAAAGGTCAGAACGGTCAGATGCTGATGGAGAAAATTAGGGGAAATGAATGGAAGCCAGTGGATGACGAACTATCTATTGAACCCGTCCCAGGAAGCGATGTTTATACTTCTATTGATGTAAATATTCAGGATGTTGCAGAGTCTGCATTATTAAAACAACTAAGAGAACAAAAGGCGCAGAAAGGATGCGCGGTTTTGATGGAGGTTAAAACAGGGTTTGTTAAGGCTATCGCTAACCTTTCATTTGACCCTAAGACTGAAACTTATTTTGAAGCTCAAAATCACGCAGTAGGCTTAGCTTCTGAACCAGGCTCAACATTTAAACTTGCCTCTCTTTTAGTTGCTTTAGAACAGGAAAAGGTTGAAATAACAGACTCTGTAGATATGACAGGCAGATATGAATTCTACGATAATTACCTTACAGACGGAGGGAAAATTTATGGAAGAAATACTATTAAAGATGCATTTGAAAAATCATCTAATGTAATAAGCCAAATAATTTATGATAATTATAAAAAAGAGCCTCAAGAATTTATTGATGGATTAAAAGAAATAGGAATTCATCAAAAACTTGGTTTATCAATTCTTGGGGAAGGAGTCCCACTAATAAAAGAATCTTCAGATCCAACTTTTACTGGAATTACTCTTCCTTGGATGTCTATTGGTTATGAACTAAAAATGACCCCTCTTCAGACATTGGCTTTGTACAATGCAGTAGCAAATGAAGGAACTTTACTTCAGCCTCAATTTGTAAAATGTATTAAAAAGGGTAGCGAGATTCAGAAAGAATATAAGCCGAAAATTTTAAACGCATCTATTTGTTCTAAAGCTACACTTAGGGATCTAAAGGTGATGCTTGAAGGAGTTGTTGAAAGAGGAACAGCAAAAAATATAAAAGCTAGAGGATTTAAAATTGCAGGAAAAACAGGTACATCGAAAATTGCACAAGGTTCTAAAGGTTATGGAGATAATAAATACCAAGCTTCGTTTTGTGGATATTTCCCTATTAAAGATCCAATGTATAGTTGCATTGTAGTTATTCAAGGACCGACTAAAAATATTTTTGGCTCTGTTGTTTCTGGAACTGTATTTAAGGAAATTGCTGATAAGGTTTATGCCCAAGAATTTCAAAAAGAAAATATTGTTTTAAAAGATTCTTTGAATCGATATCCATATTCAAGAAGTGGTGACAAGGAGTCTTTTCTCATTGCCTCGAAAAATATGGGAATTCCTGTTGAAGATTTAACTGACAATTCTAACGAATGGATATCAACAAGAACTGGCATAGAAGCCATTAAAATAATTCATAAGAAGACACAAAAAGGCTTGGTGCCTAATGTAATAGGTATGGGGCTAATAGATGCTACTTATATGCTAGAAAAGTTTGGATTATTTGTGCAGCCTGTTGGTTCTGGAATAGTAAGAGAACAATCTATTAAAGCTGGTTTAAGAATCAATAAAGGTCAAAAAATAATTTTACAATTAGGATGAAATTACTAAAGGAAATTATATATGGAATTAGAATAATTGAGATAAAAGGCAATACTAATATTGCTGTGGAAAATATAGCATTTGATTCAAGAGAAATTAATAATCTTTCTTTGTTTATAGCTATAAAAGGAGTCTCTCAAGATGGGCACAAATTTATTTCACAAGCTCAAAATAGTGGTGCATGCGCTATAATATGTGAGAGTCTCCCTGAAATTTTAAATGACGAGATTACTTATATCAAAGTTTTGGATAGTTCAAAGTCCTTAGGAATTGTAGCCTCAAATTTTTTCGATAACCCCTCTGAAAAATTAAAACTTGTAGGAATAACAGGAACCAATGGTAAGACTACTTGCGCAACATTATTATACGATTTGTTTAGGTTAATGGGTTACAAAACTGGTCTTATTTCAACTGTACATATTAAAATCCTTCACAAGACAATTCCTTCTACTCATACAACTCCAAACGCAATTAGAATCAACGAATTACTGAGTCAAATGGTTAAAGAGGGTTGTTCCCATGTTTTTATGGAGGTAAGTTCCCATGCATTAGACCAAAATAGAGTCTCTGGATTATCTTTTGATATTGGAGTTTATACCAATATTTCAAGAGACCATATGGACTATCATCCAACCTTAAATGACTATATAGGTGCAAAGAAAAAGTTGTTTAGCTCTCTTAAAAACGATGCTGTAGCAATTGTAAACTTTGACGACCCTTATGGAGAAGAAATGGTTAGAGATATAATAGCCAAGCCATTTTCTTATGGTTTGAAAGGAGATTTTGATTTTAAAGGGAAAATTGTTGAAAATAATATAAGTGGACTTTCTGTAGAAATTGACGGATTTGAAATGACCTCTAGATTGATAGGAGAATTTAATGCTTACAATCTTTTGGTTGTTTTTGCAGTAGCTAAATCTCTTGGTGAAGAAGCTCTTACTGTCCTGACAATTATAAGTAATCTAAAAGCACCAGATGGCAGATTTGAGTACATCGTTTCTCCCAGAAATGTTACAGCAGTAATTGACTATGCTCACACTCCAGATGCTCTTGAAAACGTTTTGAAAACATTAGTTAGTTTAAAAAGCGATAAAGAAAAGATATTTACTGTGTTTGGTTGCGGGGGAGACAGAGACAAGGGTAAGCGACCATTAATGGGTGAAATTTCATCAGTTTATAGCGATAAGGTAATAGTAACTTCTGACAATCCAAGGAGCGAAAAGCCAAGCGAAATTATTAAGGAAATTATTTCTGGAATTCCAAAGTCTAAATCCTCTAAAGTATTAACTGTTCAAGAAAGAAAACAAGCTATTAAAGTTGCTTGTGAATTAGCAGAAAGTGGAGACGTGATTTTAATTGCTGGGAAAGGACATGAGAAGTATCAAATTATAGGAGATGAGAAATTACATTTTGATGATTTAGAAACTACTATAGAAATTTTCAAACAAATACAACAATAATGCTTTATCATTTTTTTAATTATAT
>CAYREL010000152.1:0-3490 GCA_964423275.1 uncultured Flavobacteriales bacterium
ACGAAACTGCAGCAATTACAGACTTTAGCTACGGAGTTTCTGACAGAGGAGCATCAATAAGAATACCGATTATTACTGTAGAGCAAGGCTGGAAAGGCTGGCTAGAAGATAGAAGACCTGCATCTAACGGAGATCCTTATAAAATTGCAGGGAGAATAGTAAAGACTGTAAAATCTGCTAAAGTGTAATTTAAAGAAAGTTTTATTCTTTATTCTCTTTTTTACCAACTGTAAATCCAGTAATCTCGTCATCTTCAAAAGCGGCTGATTTAATGTCGTCCTGTATTTGTTGAGAAGCGTCCCTTAACCGTCTCGTTCCCCTTCCAAGGCTTCTTGCAATTTTTGGAATACTTTTAGATCCAAAAAATAAAAAAATAACCAGAAATACAAATATTAGTTCTCCCGCACTAATTCCTTCTAAAAGTAATAGCTGGAGACTATAAAACATTAAGCGTTGATTTTATTTTTAGATAAATCTACTACAAGTGGTGTTGCTATAAATAATGAAGAATAAGTTCCTACAACTACACCAACCATTAGAGCAAAAGCAAAGCCTTTTATAGACTCTCCTCCAAAAATAAATATTGTTAGAAGAACTAAAAATGTACTTAAAGAAGTATTGATAGTTCTAGAAAGTGTACTATTTAAAGCTCTATCAACTACTTGAACAGCGGATGACTTTTTGTGAAGAACAGAATATTCTCTGATTCTATCAAAAACAACAACAGTATCATTAATAGAATATCCTACAACAGTTAGAATTGCAGCAATAAAGGCTTGATCAATTTCCATTGAGAAAGGAACAATATTGTAAAATATTGAAAATAGACCAAGTACAACCAAAACATCATGGAACATCGCAATTAAAGCACCTAATCCAAATTGCCATTTTCTAAATCTATAAGCGATGTAGATAAATATTATAAATAAAGAAAATATTACCGCCAAGAATGAACCTTTAATTAATTCATCAGAGATTTGGCTCTCTACTCCTCTAGAGGTCAAAAGAGTATAAGTCATACCCTCATTTTCATCCTCAACATTTGAATAACCTAAGTCCTGAAATGCTTGAGCCAGTGAAGCATCAATTTTAGCAACTTTAACTTTGTTTTTAAGAACTGATTTTTCTAGGTATTTGGTAGTTATTTCTAAAGTGTATGAGTTATCTACAGTTTTTACTTCAGGTGCAATATTATTTCCATTGTCATCAACACATCTATTACTTACCGCATTTTGAACTGACGATTTATCTATTTTTTCTGAAAACTCAACCCTGTAGGTTCTTCCGCCAGTAAATTCAACACCTCCATCTAATCCCTTAGTAGATAATGAGAAAATTCCAAAGCCAACAATCAATGCTGAAAAAACATAAAATACTTTTCTTTTCTTTAAAAATTCTATCGTACTTCCAGTAAATAAATTTTCAGTAAATTTTCTAGAAAAATGAACGTCTTTTTTAGTATCTAAAAAGTAAGAGAAAATTAATCTAGTTATAAAAATTGCTGAAAACAGTGAAGTAAATACTCCAATTATTAAAGTAGTTGCAAAACCTTGAATAGGTCCAGAACCAAAGTAAGCAAGAACTACAGCTGTAAGAAGTGAAGTAACATTAGCATCGATAATCGCAGAATAAGCATGCTTATAACCATCTTGGATAGCTAATTTAATTCCCTTTCCATTTTTCAATTCTTCTCTAATTCTTTCATAGATAAGAACATTTGCATCTACAGACATTCCAATGGTTAAGACTAAACCTGCTATACCAGGTAATGTCAAAGCTGCACCTAGGGAGGCTAAAGTTCCAATTATAAAAAAGACATTTGCTATCAATGCAACATTTGCAACCCAACCTGCTCTCTTGTAATAAAAAATCATATAAAAAAGAACCAATAAAAAAGCAAAGAAAAAAGACCAAAGTCCAGAATTTATATTTTCCTCACCAAGAGATGGACCAACAATAGCTTCGTCCACAATTACAGCAGGAACTGGTAGAGAACCAGCCTTTAAAATATTGGCTAAATCTTGCGCTTCTTCAATTGTTTCAAAGCCACCGGAAATTTCTGTATTTCCACCAGTTATCTTTTGTCTTATAAAAGGAGATGAAAAAACCTGATCATCCAAAACAATTGCTATTACTTTTCCAACTTTCTGTTCTGTCCACTTTGCCCAAATATCTGCTACATTTGAATTGAAAGAAAGTGCAACCGATGGTTTAGAATCGTTATCGAAGCTTTGCGAAGCATTTACCACATCTTCCCCATTGATCTTAGGCTCTCCACTAGTTGGTATTTCAATTGCCATTAAAGTATGACCTGTAAAACTTTGAGATGTTTCGTACTTACTGACATCTCTTGACCATAAAAATTTATGTCTCCTAAGATTAAAAATATCTCTTGCCACCTTAGACTTTAGCATAGAATTAATTTTAGCAGTATCCACAGACTTTGCAACCCCGATATATGGGCTGTTTGATGTGTGAATAAACCAAAGACTGCCATTTAAAATCTTTCCATCGGCTAGCATAATAGAGTCTTGAATTACTCTTTCTAAAGATTTTTCTACTAGCAAAGAATCGTTAGCTTTCTTATCATTCATGTAAGACTCTACTTCAATAGCAGATAAAGAGTTTAATGAGTCTTGAGAAATTTCTATAAAATCTGATTCAACATCATTAGATGATTCTTTGGAAACTGCCTTATTTAGTTCTAAAAACTCATCCGTCCAATCTGCGTGAGCTCCGTCCCAAAATTCTAAGCTAGCGGTAGACTGAAGTAAATTTCTAATTCTATTTTTGTCCTTTGCTCCAGGAAGCTCAATCTGAAGTCTACCAGAAACAGCAAGCTTTTTAATATTAGGCTGGCTAACACCAAACTTATTGATTCTAGATTCTATTATTCTGTGTGTTTTTTGAATAGCGTCTTCACTCAAATCTCTAAGAGTTTGAATTATTTGGTCATTTTTATTAGCTGCTGTTTTTTCAACTGAATTAATATCCATATAATCTTTAAGTCCGTTACTAAAGAAAATCATGGGAGGATTTTTAGGGTAAAGCTCTTTATAGTGGGCATAAAATAGACCTATAAAATCATCGTTATCTGAATCTACTGTAGTAGAACCTTCCTTAAAATCTTTAAGAGCAGCATTAAAAGGGTTTTTGAATGAAATTTTGGAAGAATTTCCAGCAAAATTCTTTACTAAATCTTCTATGGAAACTTCTAAAGTAACACTCATACCTCCCTGAAGGTCTAGTCCAAGACCTAATTCTTGATCTTTACATCTTTGGTAATCTAAATCTAAGATTGGATAGGTCGGTTGGTCTCTGTTTTCTGCTAATAATTTTTGTTCATAGTGGGAAACAATCTGTTGTTTTTCTTTATCAGCACCTATTACTAGAGTGTCTCCATTGATTACAAATTCGACCGCCTCGTTGGAGAGAGAGTCGTACTTTTTCTCTGCTAAATCATGAATATCTGTTTCAAAAGATTTTGTAA
>CAYREL010000153.1:0-3483 GCA_964423275.1 uncultured Flavobacteriales bacterium
AGACCATTGAGGCAATATTTAGTAGAAATACAGATAATTTGGACGAATCTTTTGACGGCATTAAAAATTCTATTAAAAATTTGGAGAAAGTTTCTCTTCAGATTAGCAGTTTGATTCGAAGTGAAAAAGATAATATCACTCAAATTGTTTCTAATATTAAAACTGTCACCTCCAATCTCAAGGAAAGTAATGAGGCAATTAATAAAATATTAAATAATACTGCTCAACTTTCAGATTCTCTTGTAGCGTCTGATATTAAGGGTACTATCAATAACGCAAAACAATCTTTAGAAGAAGTTAATATGATTCTTTACGATATTAAAAATGGCGATGGAACACTTACTAGATTAATTAACGATTCTACAGTTTATTTATCTGTCACACAAATGATTGACCAGGCTTCTAGACTAGTAGAAAATATTAAAACAGAACCAAAACGATATGTTCAATTCAGTATATTTGGTAAAAAAGACAAAAGCATTTTAGATTCCAGAGATGAAAAGCTCTTAAAAAAGTTTGCAGTTGATTCTCTAAGTTTCTAATAAGTAACATTTTAATATTCTATGATTAGCCAATTGCTTTTTATTGTTCTTCTGGTTGTTGGATTTGGATTTTTTAGCTTCAATATTTCTAAAATCAGAAAAAATATATCCTTAGGTAAACCCCTTGACAGATCTGATAATAAAGCTCAAAGAATTAAAACTACTTTATTAGTCGCACTGGGTCAAAAAAAAATGTTTCAGCGTATTGTTCCTGCTTTATTACATCTTTTTATTTATGTAGCATTCTTATTTACTTCTACTGAACTTATAGAGATTATTGCCGATGGAATATCCGGAAGCCATAGATTTTTCCTGAATAAATTAGGATGGATTTATGTTTTATTAATTAGTACTATAGAAGTTCTTTCTGTATTGGCATTTATTTCCACGTTGTATTTTTTGGCAAGAAGAAACTTACTTCAGGTACCAAGATTTAAAATGTCTGAAATGAATGGTTGGCCAAAACTGGATGGTAATATTATTCTTTATCTAGAAATTGTCTTATTGGTTTGTGTTTTCACTATGAATGGTGCGGACGAAGCTCTTTTTTTACAAGGTAAATCTCATGTGGCAGGAAATGGATCTTTTGGTTTTTTGATTTCATCATTTACAGCACCTTACTTTTTTAATTATTTTGATGTGGAGACGCTGATGGTTTTAGAGAGAGTTGGCTGGTGGGGTCATATTTTGGTTGTTTTCGGATTTTTAAATTACTTGCCTTATTCTAAGCACTTTCATATTGTTATGGCTTTCCCCAACACTTATTTTAGTAATTTAAATAACAAAGGAGGATTTAATAACCTAAGTTCTGTCAAAGAAGAAGTGGTTAAAATGTTTGATCCTAGTTTTGATCCTTATGCAACTCCCGCAGAAGGGGAACAATCTGTCCCAGATAGATTTGGAGCTAAAGATGTTGAAGATTTAACTTGGAAAAGCTTAATGGATGCCTACACTTGTACTGAATGTGGTCGCTGTACTTCTGCATGTCCGGCAAGTCAAACAGGTAAATTGTTAAGTCCTAGAAAAATAATAATGGATACTAGAGACAGATTAGAAGAGGTTGGAGCAAACAAAAGGAATAATGGTCCAGATTTTAAGGACAATAAATCTTTATTAGGAGATTATATTTCTGAGGAGGAAATATGGGCTTGTACTTCTTGCAATGCATGCGTACAGGAATGTCCAGTAAGTATTGATCCATTATCAATAATTATAGATTTAAGAAGATATTTAGTTATGGAAGAATCTAAAGTTCCATCAGAATTAGCAGGTATGCTAACTAATATTGAAAACAACGGTGCTCCTTGGCAGTTTGCTCAGGCAGATAGAAAAAATTGGGTAGATGAGTAAAGAAATAACAAAACTTCGAGTTCCGACAGTTGCTGAAATGATTGCAAACAATGAACGACCAGATATATTATTTTGGGTAGGTTGTGCTGGTAGTTTTGATGACAGAGCAAAAAAAATATCTAAAGCAATAGTTAAAATTCTAAATTATTGCAATATAAAATTTGCCATTCTTGGTGCTGAAGAATCTTGTACAGGAGATCCTGCTAAACGAGCAGGCAATGAGTTTGCTTTTATGATGCAAGCTATTCAAAACATAGAATTGTTAAAAGGATACGAAATACAAAAGATTGTTACAGGATGCCCACATTGTTTTAATACTTTAAAAAATGAATATCCTGAACTTGGAGGTGATTTTGAAGTGGTTCACCATACTCAATTAATAAATCAACTAATTAGAGAAGGTAGGTTGCTGTTGAAAGGTGGAGGAAAATTTGATGGAAAAAAAATCACATTCCATGACCCTTGTTATTTGGGAAGAGCCAACGATGTATATGAAGCACCTAGAGAAGTCTTGGAAAAATTAGATGCAGAACTAGTAGAAATGAAAAGGTCTAAAGCAAAAGGACTTTGTTGTGGCGCTGGAGGGGCACAGATGTTTAAAGATGCTGAAAAAGGGAATAAGGAAATAAATATTGAAAGAACTCAGGACGCTATTGATGTAAATGCAGATTATATAGCAACAGGCTGTCCATTTTGTAATACTATGATGACAGATGGAATAAAACATTTTGAAAAAGAAGAGAAAGTAAAGGTTTTAGATATTGCAGAACTCATTTCAAATGCTGCAGATTTATGATTTTTCAGAACCTACATCCTCATTCTAAAATTTGGTTATATATTTCATCTGTTTCAATTGATAGTCTTACCAAAAAAAATATTTCTTCATTGTTTAAAGACTTTGTTGTCGATTGGAAATCACATGGCCAGCCCGTAAATGGTCAATTGAAATTCATTAAAGACAATTTATTGGTTGTTGGAGCTGATTATTTTCCGGATGGAATGTGTGGTAGGGCAGTAGATGCCCAGGTAAAATTTATAAATCAAATTAATGAAGAATTTAATTTAGATTTACTTAATAGGACAAATATTGCACTTGTTCAGCAAGATTCTATAGTGGTTCATAACTACAATAATTTAGATGATCTAATAAAAAAAGGATCTGTAAATAAAAGCACTGTTTATTGCAATACTTTTAGTACGAAAAATTCGGATGAAATTTATCTTCCGTTTGGAGAATCGCCTTTTTCATCGACTTTTTTTTCTTGATAGCTTCTTTTAGAAATAATTTTAAAATCATCCAAGTAAACATTTTCTCCATCCTCTTCTAGAGGAAGAGTTTTCCCATCGGGTTTAGAATAGAATTTTATTTTTTCAATTTTATTTTCTTTCATATGCAGTTTCATAGATTCACAAGAAATAATATTTATTTCATTAATTAATGAGTCTTTTTCTTCGCTGGTATAATAAATAGCTTGTCCATTCTTATTTACATCTAACATATTTAGTTCATTATTTTTAAAGTGACCATTAATTTGATCTCCCTTTATTTGATCGTAATGAATACTATCTTTTCTTGTTATTATCATGGAGT
>CAYREL010000154.1:0-3477 GCA_964423275.1 uncultured Flavobacteriales bacterium
CATTTAGAAAGAGGGAATGCCAATAAAATAATGAATAGGATTTTAGCATTAGCATTAAATTATAATCTTAAAATTTCTCAAATTGACGGAGGAAGCCTAAGAAATGCTATTCCAAGAGAATCTGTAGCTAAGATTGTAGTGGACAGTAAAGATTTTTTAATTCAACTAGATGATTTAGCAGCTGAAATTAAAAGCGAATTTTTTAAATCTGAACCTGATTTAATAATTGAAGTAAATAATACAGACTCTATAATGCATGGACTATCAAATATTGATTCTAATGAAGTGGTGAATGCTATATATTCTGTTTTTAATGGCGTTTATAAAATGAGCCAATCCATTGATGGTTTAGTAGAGACTTCTTCTTCTTTGGCTAGAGTCATTCTAAATGAGGGGAGTTTTATTACCCAAAGTTTACAAAGAAGTTCCGTAGAAAGCTCAAAATTGGATATCGCTAAAACAATTGGTGCTTCATTTTTAAATATTGGTGCTGATGTTGAACATTCTGGTTCTTACCCAGGATGGGCTCCAAACACAGACTCTGAAATTTTAGATATCATGGTTTCTCTTTACAAAAACATGTTTAATTCAGAGCCAAAAGTTCAAGCTTGTCATGCAGGTCTAGAATGTGGAATATTAAATGAAAGATACCCAGGATTAGATATGATTTCATTTGGACCAACTATTAAAAATCCACATTCACCAGACGAGAAAGTTCACATTGACTCAGTTCATAAATTTTGGAGTTTATTTGTTGAGGTTCTTAAAGTTATTCCTAATAAAGATTAATAATCCCACTGGTTTCTAAATGAATCGTATCCATTAACTCCCCCCTTTAACTCAAATCCAGAACCACCTTTAGAATTAATAGAGCTAGATACAAATACTCCAAATTTCACCAAGCCTCCAAATATTCTAAATGGTCTAGAAATTCCAATGAAGGACTCAAGATGTGCAAAATTCTGGTCTGGAATAATTAGGGTGGCAATTCCAGTGGAAAGTTCCAAACCTAGTTTACTAATTAATGGCAATTTATTGAAAATATTCCCATCAAAACTATGTACATAATTTCCTCTTAAGTACGAGCTTTTCGTAAAAAGAGTATTTCCTAAAAGTTGAAATGAGGAAAGAGGGTTGCTAAAAAACCCTACATCTGAACCTCTAAAGTACTTCCACTCAATTACTCTTAAACTCTTTTTATTTACAAATGCTCCCATTTGAATATTCCACTTTGATTTCCCTAAATGAGGAATAGTAAACTCATCATTTACCCCAATTTCTAAATAATCAAAATTCACCTCACTATTTAGAATTCCAGGAATACCTTTTCGGTAAATAAAATTAACCGTAGGAAACTTAGTTCCGAGAACAATTTTTTTATTTTTTTTAAAGTAATATTTTTGAAAAGGAAGCCATGTTAATTGAATTCTACTTTCAAATTTTTTATAAGGTTCAAAAGATAATGGAGGAAGTTCTAAAATAGAATCTGTAGAGTTGAATATATCGCTTTCTAAATCCAAATTATCTATTGGGGTTTGCAGACAATATTCTATTTTCATTTCCCCATACAAGCCATTTACTATTTCCGTTCTGTAGGCTGTTTGTATTTGTTGAGATCTTACGTAATTACTTCTAGAAAAAGCTGTTGAAATTGAAGGGAATCTATTAATAGGCTTATACTCATCTCCAATTCCTATAGTAAGCTGTTTGTATTTTTCATCATTGGAAATAATAGATACATTGGTAGAACCTTTGAAATCTTTATTTACTATACCATAATCTATTCTATTTTCTGTACTTATTTTAAATTGATCATTTATATTTTTATTATAATTAAAACCAAGATTGTGTCTGTATCCTCCAATTCCAAAAAAATTGAACTGAGATACTACTGGCCAAATATAAAATGAATACCCTTTAAACCTGTTCTTTTGTCCTATTCCTTCCCAAAGCACCTTTGCCAAAGTGACTTTATTGTAAGAACTATCTTGTTCTAAAGCATATTGCTCACTTTGGTAAAAACTTCTTAAACTATCTGTATATTCAACATATTCAAGTTCGTTTTTTTTTAAATCTATAGCTCTAAAACTATCCCATTGTTGATCAGAAATTAGCTCAGCAGAATCGCTAAAAAATTTTACTTGATTTTTTTTAAAATAAGCTGGAAGCTTATCAATAATTTGGAAGTTGGAGTTTATAATTACTGCATTTCCTATTATTTTGAAAATCTCTTCTTTAATTGTGTAGTCAATAATTTTTCTTTCAATTAAATTTTGATTTTTAAACTGCTTGTAGTTTTGAATAATGTGGAAGTTCTCAAAATTAAATTCCGATTGAATAGGCCCACTCAGTTCTAACTCTACTGATCTTATTGAAAAAGTGGAGTCTTCAATGAATAATACTCCTTGTAGCAAAAGTTCATTTTTAAATCTTGGCGTAATTTGAATTTTGTGGATTTTGGTGGAATCTTCCTGTGGAATATATCCAATATAATCGTATTTGTAATAGGTTCTTGAACCTGGAGCAAGCGGGGAAACTATTGGTTTATTGGCAATTTTTATGTCGATATTGTTCTCAAATAAATCAAATTCTATTTCGGATAAGGTTATTAAAAATTCGTATTTATCATCCACATCATATTGTGGTGTTATATTATATTCTCCAAAATCTTCAAAAGATTGTATAATTACAAAATCCTGTTCTTGTTTGGTATCGGCAAAATCTTGATAAGCTTCATAAGACCAGCTTTTTATATTGGATTCTAAGCTATAAAAGTCCCCATAGGATTCTACAAATTTAAGTACATCATTTTTGAAATTAATAGTTTTAGAAGTATCGAGTTCCCATTTCTCTATTGTGTCTTTTCTTTGCAATTTAAATTGTCTTTTTTCTATGGTGTTTTTAGAGTATTCTTTGTTGGAAAAACTTTTTTGAATATATTTTTTTTTATTTTTTTTGACTTTTTCAATTATTTCAAGAGCTTTATTTTTCGTGTTAGACACCACTTCATACTCTATTAAATTTTGATCGTTTTCATCCAGAATAATATTAATTTTTAGAGGAACATCATTTAGGTTAATAATTTTTTCTTTGTTTTGAAAGCCTATATAACTATAAACAATTGTATATTTTCCCGGTTTTAGTTCTATGAAGTATTCTCCGAATGCGTTAGAGCTAACTCCATATGTTGTATTTTTAATATAAACCGATGCAAATGGCAATGGCTCCCCGTTCTTGTTAGAGATAACCCCATTTATATGATTGGAAAAGCAATAAAATGGCAATAATAAAAAGAAGAATACTGTTAAATGATAGCTATGTATATTAGTTAAAGCACTCATATTTTTTTAAAAACTAAAAATTATTAAGATAATCTCAAATAATGTTTCAAATTTGTATAAAATTTAATTGAAATGTCTCTCCACAAAGATATAAAAAGAGTAACCACTCATGTTCTTCAAGAAATGAAAAGGAATA
>CAYREL010000155.1:0-3453 GCA_964423275.1 uncultured Flavobacteriales bacterium
TCTGATTTATTCTATAAAAATTAGTTAGTTTAGAATCTAAATTACTTTCCCATTGGTCTTTTTTCCAATTGGCAAATGACATTTTTTTATCAAATTCAAAAAACCGCTTTTCATACTCGTTGTCCTTGAACTGCACGACGGTCAATGCTTCATAAGCCCATCTAGATGCCATTATATTTCCAATAGTTGGCACTTCAGATTTTGAAGAAAAATAGGGGTGAAGCTTGTCAAAAGGAACAATAATTCCACTGAACAAAAGCTGTGGAATAATACAAATAGGAATCAATATGTAAATGACTTTAACAGAGTTAAAGCTCGCTGAAATATTTAAGCCAAGTAAATTGGCAAAACAGGAGGTTGAGAAGAGAATCATCCAATGTGCGAAAAATAATCCATCAATTCCTAGAATAAAATTCCCAACTAATACATAAAATATTGTTTGTATAGCAGAGATTAAGAACATGATTCCAATTTTTGAAAACAAGTAACTGCCCTTACTTAGGTTCAGAAACTTTTCTCTTTGTAGTATTTTTAAATTGCCTATGATTTCTTCAGAACTTGTAGTAAGTCCTATAAATAAAGCAACTATTACAGAAATAAATAGATATTGAGGTAGATTGTCGCTATTGTAGAAACTATATTCCAACTCATGTTTTAAATAATTAGTTTCTAAATACTTCATGAAAAATGCAAGAATACCTGCAAGTAAAGGAGCCTCAAAAAGCGTAATTATCATATACTGAGTATTGGTCAGTTTCGACTTAACATCCCTTATGAAAAAGATTCCAAATTGTTTCAAAAGACTTGGTATTTTAAAAATACTATCCGGAATTTTTTGTTTTTTATTTTCGTTGGGTTTAGGATCAATTAGTTTTTGGTAGTGCTTGTTCCATTCCAGTGGAGAAACTTTTCTATTTCCAGTAAGTTCACCATATTCATCTACCACCTTCATATCAATGATATTAAATATCTGTTCTGGATTTACATTTCCACAAGTTTCACATTCACTTTCGTCTGCATTTACATGGCTTATTAATTTTTTGAAGTAAACTACTGCATCTACAGGGTCTCCTTTATAAATTGGATATCCACCAACATCAAGAATAATCAATTGGTCAAACATTTTATAAATTTCCGAAGATGGTTGATGAATAACTACAAAAATTAATTTTCCTTTTAGAGCTAGTACTTTTAGTAAATCCATTATGATTTCTGAATCGTTCGAAGAAAGCCCAGAAGTTGGTTCATCTACAAATAGTATCGAAGGTTCTCTAATTAGCTCTAGGGCAATATTTAATCTTTTTCTTTGACCACCTGAAATTGTCTTAGATAGAGGATTACCTACTTTTAAGTCTTTGGCTTCAAAAAGTCCAATTGAAACAAGAACCTCATTTACTAGTTCTATTAATTTATCGTCTTCATAATTTCCAAAACAAAGCTTTCCGTTGTAGTATAAATTCTCAAAAACTGAAAGCTCTTCAATTAATAAATCATCTTGGGGAACAAACCCAATAACACCCTCTAAAAGTTTAGGGTTTTCGTAGAGTCCAATTCCGTTAATTTTAATTTCTCCACTGGATGGAGGATAGTTTCCATTAAGAACATTTAATAAGGTAGACTTTCCAGAACCAGATCCACCCATAATCCCAACAAGTCTTCCAGACTCTTCTTTAAAAGTGAAATCGTATAAGCCTTTTTTACCTGAAGAGAATTCATATTCTATATTGTTAGCAGTAAATTCTATCTTTTCATCACTAGTTTCCGAGAGAAATTGTGCTATAATATCGCTGTAATATATTGGTGCAATTTTGGCACTTTTAATGGAGGCACCTTGCCTTATTACCTTTATAATATTTGGAGAAATCGCTTGACCGTTCAAAAATAATTCTTGTTTACCAAAGTAACGGATGAAATAGGTTTTTACAGAAGATACTCTAAGAACGCTGATACTTCCTTGGATTCCTTCGGCGTATAGTCTTTTACCTTCAATTTCATCATACTCTGATTTTGAATTTATAGTAAGATGATTGTCGTGATTAGCTAGCTTATTTGCAGATGATTCTGCAAATTGTAATACTTGTTGGTACTCTTCATTGGAAATGTTAAAAGTATCTGCTACTGTTTCTGCAAATGCCAATTCTTTTTCTGTATGCAAATCATCTGCAAAAATAAATTCTAAGATTCTTATCAAAACAATTACTTTTTGTCTTTGTTCTAATTCTTCATTTATTTGAGTACATATTCTAAGTACTTTAACAGAGTTTACAGAAGTTCTTTTTTTCTTGCTGTCTTTAGCTCTTTTAGTGCCGTGTCTTTCTTTAATAAATTCGTCAAATATCTTCAGGTATTTAACAACAAGTTCAGATGTTAAATCTTGTTTTAGTAAGATTTCAACAATGTTTTTAGATGAGTCTGCAGCAACAATTTCATCCGATTCTTCTATTACATTAATTTTTGCTACGATAGCAAAAAGTTGCATTAGAGCTTTAAGAATTCTTTCACTCATTTAAATAGGTTTAAATATGAATATACCAAAAAATTGAACTTGTTTTTTTATTTTTCACAAAGATTCAAATTTTGAGTACCTTTTTGTATAAAATTATTTTCCTTTACAAATATATCTCTTACAAATATATCTCTCAAGTATTCAAAATAAAGAATGTCACAGCAATTAAATAATAAAGAAATAATCAATTTTGTAGATGTAATCATTCCTATTGCTGTACCAAATCTTTTGTCTTATCATTTAAAGTTCGGAATGAGATTAACTATAGGTCAGCGAGTGTTGGTTAACGTTGGAAAAAAGAAACAGTATTCTGCAATAGTATTTAGAGTTCACCAACAAAAGCCATCATACAAAACGAAGGAAGTTTTAGAAGTTTTAGATAATGAGCCAATTGTAAATTTAAAACAGCTTGAACTTTGGGCATGGATTTCTAGATATTACATGACTACAATGGGTGAGGTTATGATAGCGGGCCTTCCAAATAGTCTCAAGCTTAATAGCGAGTCCATGTATTTGCCTTCTTTAAAAAAATATTCGGATAAGGAATTATCAGTTTTAAAACCAAGCGAGCAAAAGATTGTAGATGCCTTAGAACACAACCAGCAAATGAATTTGAAAGAAATTTCAGAGTTATTGCAAATAAAATATCCCCATGTTTACATAAAAAAATTATTGAGCTTGGGATGGATTCAAGATTATGAAGCTCACCAGGAAAAATACCGTGTAAAAACTATACAAAAAATAAACCTTCATCCTAGTTTGAAAAAAGATAAAAGACTCTTAGAGGATGCTTTTAATAAACTTTCTAAAGCACCTAAACAAGAAGAGTTACTTCTAAAATTCTTACAGTTAAATCAGGACTTATCGGGGAAATCGGTGATAAAAAAGAAACTTTTGAGTGATTCTAATTTGTCAGCTGCAGTTTTAAAGGGATTGATAGATAAAAA
>CAYREL010000156.1:0-3441 GCA_964423275.1 uncultured Flavobacteriales bacterium
TAAATTTTAATAGATTATTTTGAACAGCTGGTCCATAAGTCAGAACAGGTCCTTTACCAGAAGACAAATCCCCTTCCACTATTTTTTTAATCATAGGTGTATTGGTGTCGTGACATACATCTGTTACAATTGCTATATCTGGTTTAATTCTTTCAGCAATCATTTGGGCACCTCTTAAACCAATTTCTTCTTGAACAGCATTGGTAATGTAAAGTCCAAATGGAAGTTTCACTTTATTTTCATGCAATAGTCTAGCCACTTCTGCAATCATAAATCCACCCATTCTGTTGTCTAAAGCTCTTCCTAGATAATTGGATTTATTTAAAATCATAAATTCATCTTCATAGGTTACAACACAACCAACATGAATTCCCAAAGCTTCTACTTCTTTTTTACTTCCACAACCGCAGTCTAAAAATATATTATCTGTTTTGGGAGATTCTTCTTTTACACCACCACGTCTTGTATGGATTGCAGGCCATCCAAAGACAGCTTTAACCATTCCTTTGTCTGTGTGAATGTTTACACGTTTGGATGGTGCAATTTGGTGATCACTTCCCCCATTTCTTCTTAAATAGATAAATCCTTTTTCTGTGATATAGTGAACAAACCATGAAATCTCATCTGCATGAGCTTCTATAACCACTTTATATTTAGCTTCTGGGTTTATTACACCAACTACCGATCCATAGGTATCTACAATATGAGAATCTATGTAAGGTTTAAGATAGTCTAGCCAAACTTTTTGTCCTTCACTTTCAAAACCAGTAGGTGAAGCAGTATTTAGGTATTTTTCTAAAAATTTCTCTGAATTTTTAGAAATATGATTAATCTTTTTTTTTGCCATTTATTTAAAATAGTTTTTTACTTTTCTTTTCAACTAATAGAAAATTTATACCAAAGTCAAAATCTCTTGAAAAGTTCTTGAATTCACCAAAATTAGCTCCTCCGTTTAAAACTTTTTGCCCTTGTTCAATAAGAAAATCAAAACCTAAGGATATTTTTTCTGTAAGGTGGTAATCTATTCCAGCACCACCTACCCAGCCCCAGTCGATTTTATCCATGTTTTCGAAACTAAATGCTAGGGCATTATCGGTTAAGGAAACTTTTTTTCCGTCCATATCAACTAATTTAGATCTGTTTTCTAGTAAAAAAGATAAATATGGTCCGAAGTTAATATCAAACTTTAATTTTTTTCCAAATCCTATGTGAAAAAAAGCTGGAACATCAAAATAACTCAATAATTGTTTAACATTACCAGTTTTAGCAGCTTGAAGAGCTCCTTCAGCCCCTTCAAATTCCACGTTTGACATTTCAAATCCTTTACTAGCAATGTCAAAATCTCCTTTGACACATAAAAACCTATTGAAATTATAAACGATAGTACCACCATATAATGCACCTAGTTTGTCATTTGTTATGCTTCAAATGTCAATACCGTGGGCAGGATCAAAATCTCTGAGATTAGCAAAATTAAATCCTCCATTTAATCCAATTTCTAACCTGTGAACTTTATTCTTTTTTTTGTTATCGTCTCCTTTTAATATTTTTATTTCACTTATAATTTTATTATAATCCGTAAAATTGTCCTGACAGAATCCTATAATTGGGAGTAGTATAAAGAGGTATATAATTTTTTTCATTGTGCTTTTTTTTGGTAATAATTTTGAATTTACTAAGTCAACTTTTATAAAAATAACAATTATTAGTGCTAATTAAAAGAAAGTTGAATAATAACCGTTTTTTAATTAATAAATATTATTTATTAATTATCAATTAAATTGGTAAACATTCTTTTTAGTGTTTCTTGTTTTTGTAATTTTAATTATGGAAAAAATAGTTAAACCCTACGACAACTCTCAATTATCCAAAAAAAAACAAGTCGAGCAGATGTTTGACAATATTTCAAGTAATTATGATTTTTTGAATCATTTTTTGAGTTTTGGTATTGATCATATTTGGAGAAGAAAAACTATTCGTTTAATGCAAGCTAAAAATCCCAAGGTTATTTTGGATGTTGCTACTGGTACCGGTGATTTGGCTTTTGCAGCCTACAAAAAATTAAATCCTGACAAAATCATCGGATTGGACCTCTCTAATGGAATGTTGGAAGTGGGTAGAAATAAGATAAAGAAAAAAAAATTAGAAGATAAATTAGAGTTTGTTCAGGGCGACTCAGAAAATCTTCCATTTGAAGACAATTTTTTTGATTCTGTAATGGTGAGTTTTGGCGTTAGAAATTTTGAAAATTTAAATATGGGTTTAAAAGAAATTTTCAGAGTTCTAAAACCCAGTGGAAATATATTCGTCTTAGAATTTTCCAAACCAAAAAAATTTCCAATAAAACAGCTATTTGGATTCTATTCCAAGGCAATTTTACCTATTCTGGGAAGCTTTATTTCTAAAGATAAATCTGCCTATCATTATCTTCCTGCTTCGGTAGATGCTTTTCCAGAAGGAAAGAATTTTACCAACGAATTAAATAAAGTAGGTTTTTCTAATTCTACATACAAAACTTTGACCGGTGGAATTTCTTCAATATATATTGCTGAAAAACCATAGTTCAAAACTCTTTTATTATATTTGATTGAATATGAAAAAGAATCTCTTATTATTTATAATCCTAACATCTTTTGGTACCTTGTTTAGTCAGTCTCCAAACCTAGGAGATTTTGATGATAAACCAGTTCATTTTGGATTTGCTCTTGGCTTTAATCAACCAGGATTCTATTTGGAAAAAAGTTCAAGTCATATCTTTATTGACGACTCATTACAGTCATTACTAGTAAGTTCTAAAGGAGGTTTTACTTTAGGGGTAATTACATCTTTGAATATTAATGAAAATTTTAAAATAAGATTTGTTTTACCTTCTTTATCATTTCAAGAAAGTGAAATGGAATACACCTATTTAAATCCTTCAAATTTTGAGCAAACGGTTTATGTTAAGTCCTTAAGACCAGTATATTTAGATTTTCCTGTACTTTTAAAATTTAGGACCAATAGAATAAACAATTTTGCAGTTTATGGAATAGTAGGTTTAAGATATGGAATTGATATGTCCTCAAATATTGATGTAAATAATTCCATAGACTTAGAAGATCAGGTAATTAAATTAAATAAGCATGATTTTGGATCTGAAGTTGGGGGAGGGATAGATTTATTTCTAGAATATTTTAAATTGGGAATTGAGTTAAAATTAGGAAGCGGAATGAGAAATATGCTCTATACTATTCCTGGAGAAGAAACTAAGTTTGACAACGCTATAGAGTCCCTACGGTCAAGAGTTTGGACACTTTCATTTACTTTTGAAGGTTAATTTTCTCCAATTCATTTAATATTATACCAGTTGCAACACTTACATTTAAAGATTCTGCTTTACCATAACCAGGTATTCTAATAGTATTATTTATATTTTTTAATATTTCTTTAGAAACCCCATTA
>CAYREL010000157.1:0-3431 GCA_964423275.1 uncultured Flavobacteriales bacterium
TTGCCTACAGAATGCAACACGAAACTCTGATTGAAGAAGTTGTTGAAGTAGATCTACCAACAAAGTATGGTGATTTCAAATTAAAAGCATTTAAACAAACTACAACAGGTGAAGAACACCTTGCGTTAGTCAAAGGAAAATGGAATAAAAACGAATCTGTTTTAGTCAGAGTTCATTCTTCTTGTTTTACAGGAGATATATTAGGGTCACTAAGATGCGATTGTGGAGACCAATTGACTTCTGCTATGAGTATGATAGATAGAGCTGGAAAAGGCGTTGTATTATACGTTAATCAAGAAGGAAGAGGAATTGGACTTGTAAATAAACTTAAAGCTTATAAACTTCAAGAGCAAGGATACGATACCCTAGATGCTAATCTTAAACTTGGTTTTAAAGGGGATGCTAGAGATTATGGGGTTGGTGCTCAAATTCTACGAGCAGTTGGCGTTCAGAAAATGAAATTATTAACCAATAATCCTAAAAAAAGAACTGGATTAACTGGATATGGCTTAGAAATTACAGAAACTGTTGACATAGAAATTGAATGTAATGTCCACAATGAAAAATACTTAGAAACTAAAAAAGAAAAAATGGGCCATGATTTAAAAATTAAAAAAACCCTTTAACTTATTTAAAAAAATTTAGTATGTTTTTTTCAATTCTTTCAAGTGGGTTTTTGAAGTCAGGCTTTTCAAATTTTGTTCCACTTACTTTTTCAAAAAGTTCAATATATCTATTTGAAACAGATTCAACAAACTCCTTATTCATTTCTGGAATCTTTTGACCGTCTTTTCCCTGAAAACCATTTTCCATTAACCACTCTCTGACAAATTCTTTACTTAATTGTTTCTGAGGTTCTCGATTTTCTTGCCTTTGTTGGTATCCATCTTTATAAAAATATCGACTAGAATCTGGTGTATGAATTTCATCAATTAAAAATATTTTACCGTCTTTTTTACCAAATTCATACTTTGTATCCACTAAAATTAAGCCTCTTTCATCAGCCATTTCTGATCCTCTTTGAAAAACAGACCTAGTATAGTCTTCTAATTTCAAATAATCTTTTTCTTCAACTATACCTTTTCTTAAAATATCCACCCTTGAAATATCTTCATCATGGCCAAAATCTGCTTTTGTAGAAGGTGTAATAATTGGTGTTGGAAACTTTTGATGTTCAACCATTCCATCTGGCATTTCAACACCACATATTTCTCTTTTTCCAGATTTATAGGTTCTCCAAGCATGTCCGGTTAGATACCCTCTAATAACCATTTCTATTTTGAAAGGTTCACAAAAATGACCTATTGTCACATTTGGATCTGGGGATGAAATCATCCAATTTGGAACAATGTCTTCAGTAGATTTCAAAAACTTTTTAGCCAATTGATTTAAAACTTGTCCTTTGAAGGGAATACCTTTGGGCAAAACAATATCAAATGCTGAAATTCTATCTGTTACAACCATTGTTAAGAATTCATCATTAATATTATACACATCTCTAACTTTTCCGTTATATACATCTTTTTGATTGGGAAAATTAAAATTGGTACTTGTTATTGCTTTCATTTTTTTTATTTAAATACTCTAATAATTTTTTTAACTAGTGGGTGTCTGACAACATCGTCTTCATTTAGATTTACAATACTAATATCTTTTTGATTTTTAAATAAATCTAAGGCTAATTTTAAACCGCTTTTTTGATGTTTTGGCAAATCAACTTGAGTAATATCTCCAGTAACAATAAACTTTGCAGACTTACCCATTCTTGTCAAAAACATTTTTAATTGTCCTTCAGTTGTATTTTGTGCTTCATCCAAAATTACAAATGCATTGTCTAAAGTTCGTCCTCTCATAAAACCTAAAGGCGCAATTTGAATAACCTTATCTTCTAAGTATTCAGTTAATTTTGAGGTAGGAATCATGTCTCTTAAAGCATCGTAAAGAGGCTGTAAATAGGGGTCTAATTTTTCTTTTAAATCCCCAGGAAGAAATCCTAAGTTTTCTCCAGCTTCAACTGCTGGTCTAGTTAAAATTATTTTTCTAACTCTCTTTTCCTTAAGTGCCTTTACTGCTAAAGCAACTGCAGTATAAGTTTTTCCAGATCCAGCAGGTCCTACTGCAAATAATAAATCATCTTTTTCAATGGCATTTACCATATTAAACTGATTTAGAGATCTTGATCTAATTATTCTTCCTTTATTTCCATATATTAAAACATTGTCTTTGGAAAAATTTGTTTTTTCTAGTTGGTATTTTTTTTCAATAATCGATTTTAAAACTAAGTCTGATAGAGAACCAAATTTTGAATAATGATTTTCAATCATTGACCATGATTCCAAAAATATCTTAACATTTTTATCATCTCCTATTATCTTAAGATCTTCATCTCTTAAGATTAATTTCAGTTTTGGATAATTGGTCTTTAGTGAATCTAGATTTTGATTTTTATCTCCAAATATTTCAGATTGTGAAGACCTAGATATATTAATTTTCTTTTGCTGCAAATAAAGAATGTTTTAAGAAATTAAATTATTGTATTTTTGATTAACAAATGTAATCATTAGGTATAAAATAATTAAAAAAAAACATGTTAATTACTCTTACTTCTGACATGGGACTTAAAGATTACTATGTTGCTGCAATGAAAGGCGCAATTTATAGTCAATTACCAGATGCAAAAATTGTAGATATATCTCATAATATTCCACCTTTTGATATCTTACATGCCTCCTTTGTTTTAAAAAACACTTTTAAACAGTTTCCCAAAAATACCATTCATATTATAGGTGTAGATGCAGAAAAAAGTGAGGAAAACAACCACCTAATAGTTAAAAATCACGATCAATATTTTATTGGAGCTGATAATGGTATTTTCTCTTTAATTTTTGATAAAAAACCAGATGGAATTTGGAGTATTAATATCAATTCAGAAAATAATGATTACTCTTTCCCAACCAAAGATATATTCATTCCCATAGCATGCCATCTTGCTAGAGGTGGATTACCCTCTGTAGTTGCTAAAGAAATTCAAGAAATTAAAACCAAGCAACTATTTAGACCTATAATTGACAACAACAGCATTAAAGCCATGGTCTGTTACATAGATAAATATGGCAACTTAATGACCAATGTTACAAAGCAAATATTTAAAGATGTAGGTAAAAATAGATTGTTTAAAATTTTCCTTACTAGATCTGAATATAGCATTCAAAAAATTTCCAATAAATACAACGATGTTCCTGATGGAGAAAGAGTAGCTATCTTTGGAAGTAGTGGTTTTTTAGAAATTGCAATTAACAAAGGAGTTCAAGGTTCTGGTGGTGGAGCTAGCCAATTATTTGGAATTAAAATCAATGATATTATAACCATAGAGTTTAGCGAAGAATGATAGTTAGAATTGTAAAACTTATGATTTCTAAAGAGAAAACAAA
>CAYREL010000158.1:0-3424 GCA_964423275.1 uncultured Flavobacteriales bacterium
ATAACGGTAAGGATATATAGGCTTATTCCATTACCCGAAGATTTCTAAAGGGTAGGGTCACGTACTGTGAAACAAACTGAGAAACATTTATGCGTGTTGACAGCGTAAGTGCTTCACATAAACTGGCAGTATAGCTGTAGTTTAATTGGCAATGGTGCATGACAGTAGCGCAGACCTACTTCCCGAGCGCGCCATTTCTCTTGTATCACTTGATATAACCAATTGAATTGCTTCACTTCATGTGTCTGCATGTCGATTGGTGTGAAACATGTTGTATCAAAAGTTTTCAGATGCATGGGATAACAAGGATGCTGAAGCTGAATTAGCTTTATTCCACGATGATTGGGAGTTTAAGTTTCACTCCTCTGGCAAGATAATGAAAAAAGGTGACATCACTACAGATGACAGAAAGAAAATGATGGAGAATATTCGTCAGTCTGAACGGAGATGCATCTATGAAAATGATGACATCTTAGTGATGCACTCAATCAGTCATTTCCCCAATGATACATCGGATGCTGTGATGATGGTTCATATCAAGAAAGATGGGCTTTTATGGAGGACTGAAACAGGCTCAACACCTCTAACTAAAAATTAGTTGCTCTATCTTTGAGTTATCGCGATACACGTTAATTTTACAGTGTAACCGTATAAGATTGTGAGCATTGCGACTGCCAAAGCTGGCCCCATTTTTTCCACGTTACCCCAAACCATGAAACGGTTGCCAGTAATGGCAATTAATCCAATCAGTGTTCCAAGCCATCCAAAATAAACAGCACCTTCTCCAAAATTTGTAAGATGTTTGGCGGGGTTGTTTCTCATAACTAAGAAACCGGTTGCTCCTCCAAGAACAAACAAAGCCGAGTTTAAGTCAAAAAACAAATGCAACCCAATTTGCAAAAACGCCCCTAGCATTATCGCAAAACAAATACCTAACCCAAGAATTTTCATTCTACCAAATCCCCAGTAAGCGGGATTGTGTGTCTGTTGACTGGGTCATACTCCTGCAACATTGGACGGCGCTCATCCAACCAGTTAACCACACCTTCTTTTGCATTCTCTTCAAAGCTGTTTGCATCTCTTATCACCACAGCTATAACTTCATCTCCAGCGGTGACTGTAAAATGTGTATTTGGCTCTCTTTCTTTGCCGTTTTCAACCACATCTGCGAGAAATTGGTCGTAGTGCTCTGGTTTTGGTTTGAACCGAACTATACTAAGCTTTTTACTCATTTTTTATCCAACCTTTCTGGTTTAATCAATAATTGCATTACATCACGGTGATATGGGAGTGGCTTATAACAAAACTTTTCTAGGCTAAAATCGCGCAACAGTGGAAAAAAACTTAGCGTTCATTTCAGCTAGCGCCTCGCGAATATCTTCACTCACATTACCGTAAACTTCTAGTTTTTGAACTTCAAATAAGTCAAAAAATTCTTCTGCTACATTAGCAGAGAAGAAATCAAAATGTTTTTTGTATGCGGCAGCATTTTTGAAACGTTCATGTAACTGGATGACCCCATCCAATTCATAAAACTCATAGAGAAATGCATTGCCTTTTTCCTTATTGATTAGGACTAAATTTTCTGCAAAATCTCGCCAATTAAGGCCGGTACTTTTTGGCTTCATGAGAATATTAATGCCAATTACATCATTGTCTATAAAAGTCATAGTGCTACCTCATCTTATCATTACAACTAATGGGTGTTTAGGTTTGCATTGTGCCAGTTGGCTGGGTCTTTCCGTTGATGATAAGTTTTGGTTCTGTTCCCACGTCAATAAGCTGAGGTCGCTCATCTAAGTAATTCTTGAGTTCTGCTATTTCTTCCATATCAAAAAGGAATTTTTCCAAACGAGGAAACTCCGCAATAAGTGTTTCATCAAGTAACTTTGATAAATTCAGGTGGTGGTAAGCTGCAAACTCAGCTGCTCTTGGTGTATCGTCAATAAAATATTGACCTTTATACATCTCCAAGCACTTGGCTAAATCAGAAAATCGGCTAGAAAGGTTGGGCCGCATTGCCTCTTTTTTTGAATTGAAAACATCACCCACCGCAAAGTTAACTGTGGGATTCAGCGGAGCAAACAGTTCTTGTGAACTTTGCAAAATAGCAGCTGATTGTGCAGCTTTTATTGGGTCAGATAAAGTAATGTCCGCAATTGTCTCCAAATACTGAAGTATAGCAACACTCTGACATATCTGTTGTTTTTCGTTTACTTCCAGCATGGGTAATTGTTTGAAGGCTAATGTAGGTTTAACATTCGGCCAAACATCACCGAAATATTCCCAAGACATTAAGTAATCATAGTCAATATCATGACAGCGCATAAGCATTTGAGGTGCTTCTGCTAAAGCCCTCATCTTGAAATAGACTAACTTTAATTTCATTGAAAACCCCTTATTTTTCGAACCTATGCATTCCTAGCGGATTCCTATCAGTCCAACTCCTGTACTCATCAGTCTCAGGGTCTATTAGTCCAAAGCTGTTGCACCAGTTTCGATGCTGATGATTTTACCATCTCTTAGCATGGCGACCATCATGACAGCTTCTCTGCTATCATCTGGATAGGACATAAAAGAATGCATTACTAGGACATCGTCATTTTCATAAATACACCGGGAGGACTCACGGATAAATTTTTCATTTTCCATCATCCCAGTAACCATAGGCGCCCATTCCGATTTAGAAAAAGTGTCTCCAGATTTATGAAATGTTGCCACGAAATCTTCGTGCAATAGGTCAAGATAGTCACCTACGTTTCTATCTGACATTGATTGAGATAGTTTCTCGTCTAAAGACACCGCAACAATCCTTTTAAAGGTTGAAAGCAAAACTACAAATAAATGTTAAAAGGTGGCGCTGATGTGTCAATAGAGACGCCATTTAGGTCATCCCAAATGCCTAAAAAGAGGGCAGACCTTAACGTCTGCATTAGCAGTGTCGAAGATATAATCTACAAACTTATTCACTTCTTTATTTTCAGACAAACAAAAATTGGCAATAACGAGTATGGAAACTAACTTATCAAACCCTACTAAATTTAAAAGTAGTTTATAATAAATAAAAGATTTTCTATGAGTTTAGTAAATATTTTATCACTATAAAAATAGTTAGTAATCATTCACAAGAACTGGAAACAAACATGAAAAATTTAATGAGAAATTTAGCCCTGCTCTCGTTTTTAACACTTCTCTCTGGTGTTGCAAACGCAGACCAAGCGAAACCTCAGGTAACCATATTACATTCAAGTTCAACATCTAACGCTGGAGAAGCTTTTTCTTATCCTACAGGCACACCAAAGTTGACTATGGCTCAGGTAATATTTCCAGTAGGCGCGCAATTACCAATGCATACTCATCCAGCACCACTGATTGTTCATGTAATATCTGGCGAACTTACATCAGAACGTCCTTCTGGTGATAA
>CAYREL010000159.1:0-3364 GCA_964423275.1 uncultured Flavobacteriales bacterium
TTATGAAAATAGCAACTATAATTCCAGGAACTGCCATTAGAAAGGCATTCCAAAAAGATTTTTTAAAGGTATGTACATCCAAATCAAATGCAGCTTCAAAAATTAAAGTAGGAAGAAAAACATAAAGAATAATTTCTGGTTTTATATGTCCAGCCCAAAAAATTGACTCGTCCAGCAATGAAATGTTTTCTAACCATTCAAAACGGTGAACAACTCCAAGAATTAAACCAATAATAAGAAGAATAACTGTAAACGGAATAGGAACTTTTTTAAGAAAATGCTTGCAAATAATACCAATAAATAAACTAGCAATAATGAAAAATAATGGAGACATTTTCCAAACTTCCTTTTTTACTACTTCACCACCATCCCAATCACCTGCAAATAATAAAAATGGAACTAAAAATAATATTAGAGCAAGTAATTTTTTCATTTTAGTAGAAATTAATATTCTATCTAATTTAGATAAAAATATTTAGTTTATATGCCTTCATCATTTTTAAAAGATGTTGGAATAATATCCAAACCAAACTTACTAGATAATTTTATTAAAAATGGCACCAAAACTGTTGCCCCTGGGATCATGAAAAAAGGTATTCCAACACCCATTATTTTTAGGACATCGTAAAATTTCTTCCTTTTTAGAAAGCTTACCCTCCTTTAAATATTTAACTAACAAATAACTAGCTTGTTTGGTCTCACTGGCTTCCTTTCTTAAATTATTAAAAAAAACTTTAAAAGCTTTCGCAGATTTTTCACTATTAAGATTTAATTTTGAAGCAAAATCTTTATATCCTTTTTTCTCTAAAAAAGAATAGTCTAGGTTCCATTTATTTTTTGATTTTTTAATCATAATCTTTAAAAATGGTAAATGTAAGCACCTGATTTTCTTAACTCGTAAATAAAGGAAGAAAATTTAGACAAACTTTGGGTATTGATTTTGTTTTTTGGATGGTATTTAATATTTGGGAGAATAATTATGGTTTTTGAATTAATTAAACTATCCAACTGATTCATTGGAAAATCTTTATCGATTATAATAAAATCTAAATTAGAAGTAAAATTCCATTTTTTATTGTCAAACCCAATGGATATATTATTCCATGTAATAGATTTTGAAACTAAGCTATCGTAAATCAAAATTTTAGGATTTCTTAAGTCATTATAGTCCCAATTATTTCTGATGTAGTTATTAATGAGCTTTTTATTTTCTAAAAGCTTATTGTCTGCAATAAAAAAATGATTCTTCCCTTCAATTAAGTCGATAGCCGTATGATTTGGAATACTGTAAATAACAATACTTGTTTTATTTAATCTTTTTTGGTCTTCTGAAAAGTCAATGGCAATAATGAAAACTCCAATTATAAGAATAAGAAAGTTTGAAAACTTAGAATTGAATCTAAGTTGATAAAGTATTAATAAAATTAGAAGATAAATCATGATTGTTTCAAAAACAGAAATAAATAATCCGTCAGTAAGAGAATAAGGAATGGATTCGATAAGTGACAAAGCCTGAACAATAAATGAAATTATAATTGTTAAAATTTTCCCAAGAAAAATAGATACATAAGGCAAAAAATTAAAAGCTATGATGCTTAGACCAATAATTAACAAAATAAATACCAATGGAATTACCAAAAGATTACTCAATAAAAATAAATTGGGAAACTGATGAAAATAATAAATACTAAGAGGAAAAGTGGCAATTTGTGCGGCAATAGATACAGAGCTAATAGACCATATTTTTTTTAAAATATAATTATTTACAAATATTAAATTGAATATAATTGGGTGCAAATAAATAATCCCAGTAACAGCAAAAAAACTTAATTGAAAACCAACATCAGTAATTAAATATGGATCTATTAAAAGTAAAAAAATTGCCGAACAAGCTAGAATATTATAAATATTAGTGGATTTATTAAAAATCTCTGCAACAGATAAAAAAGTTAACATAGTAGCTGCTCTTAAAACAGACGGACTTAATCCTGTAATTATAGCATATATCCAAACAAAGAAAATCAAAACCAATTGTTGAACTATTTTAAACCTATGGGATATTTTTAAAAATTTAAAAAAGCTTGAAATAAGTAAAAAAATAATTCCAACATGCAAACCAGAAACTGCAAGGACATGCATGGCTCCTGTTTTAGAAAAAACTCCTTTAACAAATTGATTCAATTCGTCTTTATATCCAAAAGTTAGTGCAGAAGCAATTGCCAATTCATTGGATTTAAGGCCACTTTTAGAAAATGATTGAAGACATCTATTTCTTAAAATTGTAGAAAACCTTTTTAAAGTCCAAGAAGAACCAATAAAAGTCCAATTGGACACAAACGCTGTATACTCAATTTGTTTAGATTGAAGATATTTAGAATAATTAAATTGATGTGGGTTTTTTGGATTAGATAATTGGTTGAAAAAACAATTAACTGATATTTCATCACCAGGAAGAAGCTTTACTGAAAGACTATCTTTTGGAAGATAAATGAGAACTTTTCCAATGTGTTTTTCTATTGTAGAATTATTTTCAATACTAATAACTTCACATTTAATTTTAACGCTTTTTTGACTAATAAATATTGGATGATATATCTCTATATTGGTCTTAAACTTTCTCTTTTTTTCTTTAATTATTTTTGCATTTCCAATGTAATTTTTGGTTTGCGAATCACTTTTAAAATCTACTAATAATATACCACTAAAGACAATGGATAAAGCAATTAAAAACTCAGAAAAAAACTTTTTAGTGTAACTTGTATTTTTTAGAACAAGCTCCGAAAAAAGCAAGCTTAAAAAAGTTAACAAAAAAAATAAGTAAATTTCAATTTGAAATAACTGGTAATTTATCTCAATATAGATACCAATGATTAGAAAAAAAACAATTTTAAATAATGGGTATTTCACATTACCTTTTTACTTATGGAAAGCATTGTAAACTCAAAAATGACCAAAACAATAATACCATTTATTTTTTTATTTCTCCTAATTTTTAATTGCAAATCACAATCTATAGGAGATTATTACCAAGGTGGTGTGGTATTCTATTTAGATTCATCTGGTGGAGGGCTTTTAGTTGATATTGTCGATATTCCAAATCCAAATCCTATTGTTAATACATCTTTAGATAGCTTGTTGTCCCGTTGGGGGAATTATTCTACCCACGTTCCTGGAACATCCTCCCCATCTATTGGTTCAGGGATAATTAATACTCAAAATTTCATAACCATTTATAACTCAGGGAATTTTGCTGTTCATCAATGTGTTAATTCCAATAACCAAGGATTCAACGACTGGTATTTACCTTCTAAAAATGAATTAGAAGAAATTTTCACTCATCGAGTTCTTATTGATTCAGTTGCAT
>CAYREL010000160.1:0-2131 GCA_964423275.1 uncultured Flavobacteriales bacterium
TATTATTTACAGCCTTGAAATCTCCAAATGATTTATGTAAATTCTTAACAGATAAGATTTTTTTTCTTTCCACATTTCAAATTTATAAAATTGTTTAACTTATTAAGCAAATATTTAAACAAAATTAACTTTTACAGCGTTTACTGCAATAAATAACCTCATTCCAATTTCTTTCCCATTTTTTTCTCCATGAAAATGGTCTATCACAACGTTTACAAATTTTATAGGTTAGTTTTTCTTTATGACCCTTCATTAATCGAAGATTGGAATATCTTTTCTTCTTGCATATGGATAGGTATCAATTTTTTGAAGATTGTAATAACTATTTAAGCCTCCAATACCTGTCGTATTTAATTTTTCTAAATCTATATATCCTTCTTCACTTATAGATTCTTCTGCAACAAATACGTGTTCCACACTCCCAACAATCATAATTGTATTGTTTATTTCTATTGGGATACTTTCTTGGAATTTCATTCCAATTTTTAATGGACTTTCTTTGACAAATGGGGCTTTAAAGTCACTATGAAACCATTCTGTGAAATTACAATAATCAAATTCCGATTCGTTGTTTTCAAACTTCGCAGAAGTATAATGGCCATTTAGTGTGCTGTCATTTGGTAAATGATTGATGGTATAATAACCATTGCTCATTATATTGTTGTAAGTGTCTCTTCTAATATTAACCTGCGGTCTTAGAATAAAACCAAGTAATGCAGGATGGCTTCCTAAATGAACTACACTGCTGAAAATGGCAAGATTGGTATTTTTATTATCATCGTCAATACTACCAATTAAATTTCCAGGCTTTATTCCAGTTATACTATTGATAATGTTTAGTCTTTTAACTTTTTCTAATTCTAAAATATTTTGCTTTGAAAAATGTTTCATTTTAATTTTTTATTTTTTATTCCCTTGTTCCAATAATTAAAGAAAGATCCATTTGCATCTAAATCCTTGAAAATCCAATCTCTTTCTTCTTTATTTCCATTGAAATGCGTAGAAAACGGATGCTCTTTGTAGTAGATTTTCATATGGTTGTCTACATAGGTTTCAAATTCACTAAACTCCATTACTGCAATTTGTAAATCTTTAATCTCCTTGGAAAGTAAAACGTAGAAGTCCATCACTTTCTTAGAAACAGGATATTTTTTATAATGAGAAGGCTCCAAGAGCAAAATTCTATTGGCTTTTTCATCTTTTTTCCAATTGGAGTCTAAATTATATCCAGTATAAATAAATGTTGGTAATTCATTATCGATTTTAATTAACTCTTTTTTTGGAAGTTCTATGTCAAAACAATAATCAGTTTCATCTTTAATTTCCAAAGGTGTTTTTTCAAAAGAAGACAGCTCTGGATAAGATTTATCTAAAAAAGTATTTTCATCTTTTGTAAAGCAATATTTATTAATATTTTCTTGATTTGCTATGTATTTTTTATGACTGTTTGTTCCTGCCACCCATTGCCAGCTTAATGCATTGCTTCCCCAATCTCCATCAAGAAGATAATAGTACATCCATTTTGCAGGTTGCAACCAATGATACTGACCTATATTACAACAAATTCCTGCAGTATACATTCTTAAATGGTTGTGCATGTAGCCAGTTTTATACAATTCTTTAATCCCATCGTCAATAGCTGTTATTGTTGAGCAATATTCAACAATTGATGTGGGAATTTTATTTTTTGAAACAGGATGTTGTTTGGTTTTTAAATCAACATCTATATCTCCAGTTATTTGCCATTTTTTTTGCCAATAATCTCTCCATGCCAACTCCTGTAGAAATTTTTGTATTTGATTAAAATTGTACCCAGAATCTAGTAATGTATTAAATATAGTTTTGGTACTTATTACTCCTCTTGAAATATAGGGCGATAAACGACTCACATCGCCATTCACAAAATTTCTATTGGATGCGTATTTAATGGGATTTAAATTATTTACTTTTTGGATTAATTTGGTATATAGACTTTTCACATTGCAAATTAAAATTTATGATTCATTATCTATTGGGTTGTTTAATTAAATAATGGAAGAGAATCAATTATAAATTTAATTCTTCCATTTGTTTTATTTTTAACGAACAATTAAGAAATATTTACGTAAGGATAACTTTAAATTATTTTAAG
>CAYREL010000160.1:2141-3340 GCA_964423275.1 uncultured Flavobacteriales bacterium
TATAGCTTCTATTTTAATACTGGTTATTTCATCTGTATTATACCACAATAGATCTTTTTATAATTTCTTTTATACTAAGATAAATCCCTCGATTTCTGAATTAGTTGGAAAAAATATATTGTTTGGTATAAATAGAGTAGTGCACTCTGTAGATATTGTAGGAAAAGTAAAAGAACTTTCTAATTCTTTAGATGAAGATGACTTTATTGACTTACAGATAGAAAAGAAAGAAGTTAAATTTCTTAAAAAGTTATTAAAAACCAGACCAGTAAAGAAAAAATGGGTAGATATTAATTTGGTTTTCAATGACATAAAAATTCCTGCAAAATTGAAATACCATGGTTCAAGTGATGCACAATATAATGGAGCTAAATATTCTTATACTGTAGAAATAGAAAGCGGACATGAAAATTTATCTCTTTTTAAAAGATTTAAACTTATCAAAGGAGAGGAAGCCGACCCAACTCTTATTTCAATTAATAAAATAGCTAATTCATTAGGTTTAATATCTGCCTATGGAAAAATGAAGATATTAAGGATAAATGGAGATGAAATTGGGGATTACTATTATGTGGAAGATATTAAGAATGATTTTTTATCAAGAGAATACCAAATAAAAAATTATTCAACAATTTCCCAAATATCTGATTGGTCAAGAAAGGAATATATAAATGGCAATGGACACAATAGCGACCAAGATCTTAAAGTTATTCATATTGAAAAAAAGTTGGATTCTTTACACCCCTATGCTATTTACAGATACCGTAAAATGTGTGCATATATTCTAAATAATAATATTGATTCACTCAAGACAATGATTGATGTTGAATATATGGCCAAGTATTTAACTGTTGCATGTCTATTTAACGATGTTCATTTTATGACGGGTGATAATTTAAAATTTATCTATAATTTTAAAAATAGCAAGTTTTATCCCATCTTCAGGGCTGAATCTGGTGGTTTTCCTGTAGATTTAGAATTCCCAATTAATTATGTCAATTTTGATAAGTTTCTTTTCAATTCTAGGGGTTTATCTTATTCTAATTCTCAAACTGCAAAATATTTTAAACTATTGCTTTCCGATAATGAGTTTAGAAATTTGCGTAACCAAGAGCTTTATAAGCTTATTAAATTCAAAGACAGTCTTATTAAAGAAATTTACAATACTTACGACATCAACCGTATTGTAATGCTTCATT
>CAYREL010000161.1:0-3331 GCA_964423275.1 uncultured Flavobacteriales bacterium
CATCACAAGGAATATTCTTTAAACGCATTGTGTCGGCTAAAGATTTAACTCTTTCATCTGGGTAATAAGAATATCGACATTGGTGAAAACCTAAGCTCCAAAGTGGTGGAAGCTGAATAGTGCCAGTAAGTTCTCCAAGTTCTTTCATCACTTCTTGTGGAGTATCTTTTTCAATTACTATAACTCTAAACGCTGGTCCTTCAGATGAAAAAGTAATTCTTTCACCTAAAGAAATCTCCATTTTCCAAGTATTGTCTGCTATAACTCCAAAACTTTTACCATTTTCTCCAACTCCTAACACCCAAGGATGTGACTGATACAGTCTTTGGCCATTGTCTTTGCCATATCCATAATTATCTGTGTTCCATAATTTAACGGTTTTTCCATTTCTAATTAAATCTCCCATGACTTCACCAGTTCCATATAAATCTACATTTGGACCAAATGAAACTTGTGCAATTTTTCTATCCAAAAATTCTGAAAAAGACACTTTTAATGAACTAGAGTCTAATACTTTTTCAAGTGGTGATGGTTCGTTTAGTATGGCAAAAGAGGGAGTATGAGACGATTTATCATAGCCTGGTGGATAATAAATATTCACATTACTATCACAATTAATAATAATTTGTTTGATTTGTTTTTCACCACAACTAGTAAATAAAAAAGAAAATAAGAAAAGTAAATAAAGTAGGTTTTTAGAGTATTTCATTGTGTAGTATTTAAATTATTCCCAGTTAGTAATTATTTAGATTTTAGATATTTTTAAAATCTTTTGGCTGTATTTTAATAAATATATTCCTTTTTCTAAATCTCCTAAAAATATTTTTCCATTATTCACAGTCCCATTTTTAATAATTTCTCCATTAATATTAAGTATATAATAATTTTGATTTTTAATATTTAGATCATCTGAAATATTTAAAAAATCAACAACTGGATTTGGGAAAACAATAAAACCATTTTCCTGAAAATCAACAGTGCTATTTGGAGAATTACAGGCACATTTATTTTTTAAAATATTAAGGTTTGGTTCTATTGGTGCGTTGTAAGTAACTTTCACCCAACATTTTTGCCCCATTTGGTTTTCAGTTGTATTTCTTATTTTAATGGTATATAAATCTTCATTGAGTATGGTGAAATCATGAGAAAAATCTCCTATTCCAGTAATTGAATCTATTGTATTGCAATTGCTGTCTAATAGTAATACATCTACAGATAAATTATTAAATAATGGATAAAATTCAATATTTAAATTGCTTTGTGTCTCTAAATGGACTTTACCAACAACCCTACATTCTTTACTTTGGTTAGGCAACATTCCTCCTTGTTGTAAGGAAGCAATATGACTATCTCCTAAATCATTGGCCATTTCCCATTCTTGAGTTATAGATTCAGAAGAATTTTCATAGCTTGTTGTAATTCCATCAGGAGCCCAAATAGAATACCCTTTTCTAGAGTTATTTGCAGAGCCGTCACAAGGTGGAATATTAATATCTATTTTCCCGCCACCATATACAATTATAGTATTTGTATTAGCACCAGAATAATCTTTTAAAACTGTACCATCTGTCCAATTGGTTTGTACACCAATTAAGTTTTTCCAATTAGTCCAACTATCGTTGACAGCTATAATTGCCTTTGCATCTCTTTCAATTACCAAAGCATTGTTCTCTTGCCATCTAACAAGAAAAGATCCTCCTTTAAAATTGAGATTTTGATGACACCAAATAATATTGGCAATATCTGATCGTATTGGAAGCTCTATTGAGTCTTTTGGATGATGGTTAAATCTATTACTGTTGTAACCAATATTAAAAAGATCTTCAAAATAAACCATTGGCGATCCATCTAACGCAAAGGAAATAGCATAAACTACACTTAATCTAGGATCATTGGGTTCAATTTGAGTTCCTAGTTGCTGAGAACTATTCCAACCATTGTAATTGCCATCAGAATCTAGAATTGGTCTAAATGTATCATGATTATTTACAAAAGGAACAGTTCTTTGTCTATTCAACTGTTGGTAATTAGGAACTAATCCCAAATCAAATGCACCATTTCCTTGAACAATACCCACCAAAGCATTTCTTAAAGAGAAATCAAATGTGCCAGATCTATTTTGAACATCATTGCACCATTGATCTAGTTCACTAGAACCACCTACCCACTCTCCTACTGCAAACATATCATCTGTACCATTTGCCCATCCATTCCCATGTTGAAGATTCCATAAGAAATCTTCTGAAATATAGGTTGGGAAATGTTTAATAGCATCTATTCTAACACCCGAAAAACCAACTTGTTTTTTATACCACATTATCCAGTTTCTCATACCATTTCTCATATAGTCATTGGTTTGATTTGGATTGTCGATAGCGTTAGAACTCAACCCATAAGAAGTGGATTCATAGGAAATATCTGGTCCCCAATATGGAGTATTAATTTCATTGGAGCAACAAATTAAATTATTATTGGGATAAAAGTTTTGCCAGTTTTTTGGATAACGTCCTTTTCTAGACAAATAATTTGTTGCATTTTCTAAATTAGAAGGAGTTTCATAGCAAGAGTATCTGAAGTTTTTATATTTACTTGTTGAACCATCTTCTAATGCCATCGGGTCTTGACCCCCAGATCCGTTCTGACTTCCTGCTCCTGTTAAATGATTCAATACAATATCTTGGATAACATCAATTCCATTTGCTTTCATTACAGCAACCATTCTTAAAAGCTGGTCTTTATCTCCCAATTTTGTTTTTAAAAAACCTTTCTGGTATTTATCCCCAAGATCGTATTGATCAAATGGAGCATAACCCATGTCAATAATATTTTTATTTTTAATGGAAGGAGGAATCCAGATGGCATCAATTCCTAAAGATCGAAGTCTTGGAGCTAAATCTGAAAGGTAATCTGCATATCGATAAGAGTAATTAGAGTTGAAATAATCCCACCAAAAACCCTGTAAAACCACTTGTCTATTGGTAGGATTAGATTGCGAATAAGATAAATTACAGAACTGAAAAAAAAATAACGCTAAGAAAATTAAGCGACTAATAACCACTATTTTGAACAAGATTTATATTATTAACTATATCGTAAGTTGGTAAAGGATACAAATCTCTGTATTGTGGAACATCTGCACCATTTATCTCTCCGCCCTTAAAAGACCATAATAAATCACTTCCTGTAAATTTATTAAATCTTATTAAATCTGTTCTTCTAGTACATTCCCAAAATAATTCTTTTCCTCGTTCTTCAAGAACATCATCTAAACTAACAGAGCTAAAACTATGGTTAATATTTCCATATGCTCTTTCTCTAATCATATTTATAT
>CAYREL010000162.1:0-3321 GCA_964423275.1 uncultured Flavobacteriales bacterium
AATTAAAGAGTCTATTCGTCTTGCACCGACTTCTTATGGGCTACAATTATTTAAAGTAATTCTCATTGAAAATAAGATTAAAAAAGAGGCATTAAGAAAATATTCTTACAACCAGTCTCAAGTTTCTGATGCTTCACATCTTTTTATATTTTGTAATTCTACTAAAGTATTTGAAAAAGATATTGACTCTTATATAGAGAATAAATCATTAAGTCAAAAAATACCAATTGAAAAGAACAAAGGATATGGTGACTTTTTAAAAAAAACTCTGCTTAATAAAAGTTCTGAAGAAATCTCTGAATGGACTAAAAATCAACTTTATATCGCTTTGACTCATTTAATGAGTGCATGTGCTTCTCTAAAAATAGATTCTTGTCCTATAGAGGGATTCGATACTTTAAAATACAACGATTTTCTAGACATTGATAAAAAAAGCTTGAGTGCAGGAGTGGTTGCTGCTATTGGATACAGATCTGATACTGATAATTCTCAGTACGATAAAAAAGTCCGAAAGGCTACAAAAGACATATTTGAAATTGACTAAATGGATTTTTCAAAAAAAATTAATCAGATTTTAACACTTTGTGTTTTAGGTGTAATATGGGGAAGTTCATTTATTTTAATGAAGAAAGCTTTAGCTACTTACTCGCCCATAGAAATAACACTTTACAGAATATTTATTGTATTTCTTGTTTTCTTTCCTCTTGGAATTAAAAGTTTTTTCAAAATAAAAAAGAAAACTAGTTTTATTCTACTACTATCAGCGATAATTGGAAGTGTAATACCCTATTTTTTGTTTATTAAAGCACAAACCAAAATAGATAGTTCTTTGAATGGAATATTAAATTCTATTACCCCTCTTTTCACGCTTTTATTTGGAGTGATACTATTCAAGCAAAAAACAAATTTTAGAGCAGTAATTGGTGTTATGGTGGGTTTAATTGGAGCTTCTAGTTTAATATTTTTAAGTACTGGGGGTAATATTTTCAATAGTTCTATTTTATATGCTTTATTTCCAGTTTTAGGATCTGCTTGCTACGCCTTAAACATAAATATTATTAAAACTTATCTTCAAGATATTCCTGCATTAAAAATTACCAGTTGGTCTTTTATCTTCATTGGCCCTATAGCTGGATTATTGCTTTTTTTTCAGACAGATTTTGTAAATAATTTGGCAAATAACGATCCCAATTACTTGAACTTTCTTTTTATAAATATTCTTGGGATTTTAGGAAGTGGATTGGCTTTTTGGGTTTTTAATTTATTGATAAAAGAAACATCATCTGTATTTGCATCTTCAGTAACTTACTTAATTCCAATAGTAGCCATATTTTGGGGCGTTATTGATGGAGAGGGTTTTGGAATAGTTCAATTTTATTTATGTCTAATTATTTTTTGTGGAATTTATCTAATAAAATCTAAGCCTCAAAAATCCTAAATAAAAAGACTTCTCAAAATCCATTTACAAAATCAATAATTAGATGGTATAAGTCTTCTATTTTATTTAAAGGCAATGTCTCAAACTTATCCAACGGATCGTGATAGGCTTGAATTCCGCCCATAGTATAAATAAAAATTGAGGGTACTTGGTGATGCGAAAACCAGTAATGGTCTGAATTTGGAGACTGGCCACGAATTTTAATTTTTTTAAAATAATTTAATCTTGTATTTATTTTTCCGATTTTTTTAGCGGCTTTATTTTCTTCAAGAGCATTTACAATTGCAATACCTTCCAACCCTGTCCCTACTATATCTAAATTGATTAGAAAACTTACTTTTTTCAAATCTAATAGCGGATGTTCTGTGAAATACTTAGAGCCTTTTAACCCAGCTTCTTCAGCACCAAAACAAATGAAAATAATATTGTACTTGTGGGGATTTTCAGAATAATAGGAAGCCAAATTAAGTAATAAACTCACTCCACTTGCATTATCATTAGCGCCAGGAAATTTAACTTGTCCCATCATTCCCAAGTGGTCATAATGAGCAGAAATAATTATAGATTTTTTTCTTCTACCACCAACCATTCCTATAACATTTTGAGTCTTTAGACCTTTTTGAAATTTATTTTCGATATTTAGCTGAACCCTCGAGAAGTCATAATTCACTGATTTACTGGCTATTTTTATAATCGGGAAGTTAGAAACATAGTCGGCTACAGACCATTGTAATTTCTCTGACGAAATCCACAAAACAGGGAAGCTTTTATTTAAAATATTTCGCAACTCTTTATACATTGAAATAGTATCTCTATCCATGATTTTCGATACATTCAAAGAGACAATGGATTGATTTACTTTACTATTTTTTAAGATAGAGCTCCAATTATTTAAATCCACCTTTACAACATTAAAAGTGCCTTTTAACCCACTTGACTGAGGAGAAATCATAAAATCTTTTCCAGGGACTAGAGGTTTTTCATCTAGTTTCACTTCAACTGAATCTGGGAAAGTATTTACATTAATATTAAAATCCTGAATAAATCTATCGTTATTTAATGGGGCTAAATTAATTTCATTAAACTTCTCTTCTAAAAAATTTGCAGTCTTTAAGTGACCATCCTTCACATAGCCTCTTCCCATAAAGTAGTTGCTACAAAGCGTGTCAACATATTTAGAAAAATTTGGAGTTTGAGATTGAATTTCAAATGAAAAAAGAAAGGTAAGAAGTAAAAGAAATCTAATCATTTAATTTGGTATCTTCTTTCTACCAAATTAAATAATCTTTTTACTTGATTAGACTTTGGGTTCCAATTGTATTTTTTAGACAATGAATTTTTTAAAAAATCACTTGCCTGGTCCATGTTTTGAAATTCATTCAACTCCTTAATTGCAGTTGAACAAGCCTTGCTGTCTCCAGAAAATAAATTTTCTGTTATTAAATACTTTTCATTAATACCTATTTCTTTGGTTAAATCAGAAATTGGTTGTTGACCAAATTGATCTGCTAAAGAAGTTTGTGGACTATCTGAATGGATTTCATTTACAGACTTAAAATCAGTTGAAATATTTATATCTGCTTTTTCTGTTTTAGCTTCTTCCTCAACAATTACATCAATTAAATTAATTTGATTTTCTTCAACATTAGTTGGCTCTTCCTCCTCCGTTTCTTCTGAAACTGTTTCTTTCTTTGGTGCTTTTTCTAGAAGATACTGCAATACCGCAAGCCTTTCATGTAACTGTCTTGATGAATCCAAAAGAGAAAGAATATCTTTTGAACTAAGAGCTCCGCTATTTATTTTAAAGACTCCTTCTTTTAGCTCACTTGCTAAACTTTCTAAGGATTTAAAATTAAACTCGTCCATAATATTAAGATTTCAAT
>CAYREL010000163.1:0-3301 GCA_964423275.1 uncultured Flavobacteriales bacterium
ATAAAGTTAGTTCAAAATAAGCTTGTAGTATATATTAAAGCCAATCCTTATTTGTAAAATGTGCAATTCCTTTAAAAATAGCAATTTGTTCTTTCTTTTGATTAAATATATTAACTGTAAACAGATTACTGTCTTTTTGATTTTGTTCACATTCTGCAAATATGGTATCATTTAGTTCTACTTTTTTTAAGTAGCTAATTTCTGCACTTTTTGTTAAAGAAATTTTACCCAATGAATTTGCCGTAAATGCAAAACAACTATCTGCTAGGCTGTAGCAAATCCCTCCATGAGCCAGATTAAATCCATTGGTCATTTCTTTAGAAATGATTGAACTTAACTTACAATATCCTTTTTTAACAGAAATGATTTCGATGCCCAGCCATTTGCTAAATAGATCATTACTCATCATTTTATGAACTATTTTTTCGGGAGACATCAATAAATTACAGAGATTGTTTTAAGCCAGCTTCAATTAGCCCAAGAAATATCGGATGGGGATTTTCTACAGTACTTTTATATTCTGGATGGTATTGAACTCCTATAAACCACGGATGGTGTTTAATCTCAATAGTTTCCATAAGTTGATTTTTTGAGTTTTTCCCAGAAAAAACCAACCCATTGGATTCGAATTCTTTTAAGTACTTATTATTAAATTCGAATCTGTGTCTATGCCTTTCTAAGATAGTTTCTTTTTTGTAAATTTCATGAAGTAATGTTCCTTTTTCAATATCACATTGGTAAGCTCCAAGTCGCATTGTTCCTCCCATTTCTTTGAGTTTTTTCTGCTCTTCCATCATACTAATAACTGGAAATTTTGTCTCGGAATCAATTTCTATAGAATTTGCATTTTCCATTTTCAAAACATTTCTTGCAAATTCAACTACTGCACACTGCATCCCCAGACAAATTCCTAAAAAGGGTATTTTTTTTGTTCTAGCATAATGAACGGCTTTTATTTTACCTTCTATTCCTCTAGAACCAAATCCTGGAGCTACTATTATTCCATGAATATTTTTCAAAAAGGATTCACAATCTTGGGTTTCCAGTTTTGAAGAATGTATCCAATGTAAGTTCACCTTAGTTTTATTCCTTGCACCTGCATGTATTAATGATTCGGCTATAGAAATGTAAGAGTCTTTAAGTTCTACATATTTTCCAATTAATGCTATTTCTATACTTTGTTCGGGATTATATAAATTATTTAAAAATTTCTTCCACTTTGTTAAACTTGGTTTATTTTCTATTTTAATTTTAAGTTTTTCACAAACAACAGTATCTAGTTTTTCTTTAAGCATTAATAAAGGAACCTCATAAATTGTTTTTGCATCTATGGACTCAATTACACACTCTTTCTCAACATTGCAAAAAAGAGCAATTTTATTTCTAATGGAATCATCTAAATGGTACTCACTACGACAAACAAGAATATCTGGCTGTATTCCGTATTCTAAAAGGGTTTTTACAGAATGTTGAGTAGGTTTTGTTTTAAGTTCTCCAGATGTAGATAAATAGGGTATTAGTGTTAAATGGATAAATAAAACATCCTGACCTAGATCCCATTTTAATTGCCTTATAGACTCTATAAAAGGAAGTGATTCTATATCGCCAACTGTTCCGCCAATTTCTGTAATAACTACATCGTAATCTTTTCCTTTACCTAATTTTAAAATATGTTCTTTTATTTCATTGGTAATATGTGGAATTACTTGAACAGTTTTACCCAGATAATCTCCATTTCTTTCTCGGTTGATTACGGACTGGTATATTTTCCCTGTAGTTACATTGTTGTTTTGTGAAGTTTGAATATTTAAAAACCTCTCATAATGACCAAGGTCCAAGTCAGTTTCCGCTCCGTCTTCAGTTACATAACATTCTCCATGTTCATAAGGGTTTAAAGTTCCAGGATCTACATTTATGTATGGGTCTAACTTTTGAATGGTAACATTTAGCCCTCTAGACTGTAAGATTTTAGCCAAAGAGGCTGAAACAATTCCTTTTCCTAATGAGGAAGTAACTCCTCCTGTTACAAAAATATATTTAGTAGATGATAATGGCATTCCGTATGTAGATTTTGATACGGGAATTAAAGTTAATATTTAATTCCGATATCTTAAAATAAACAGAACTTAAAATTTCCAACTTGCACCTAACGAAGGAAGAAGTGGAAGCTGGTAGACTTTTTCAGTGGTTATTCTATCCACATAAAAAATATTTTTTCTTGAATATACATTTGTCATACTAAATGTTACATCAAGAGTAGAGTTTTTGCTCAATTCTATATGTTTTTTAACAGCTATATCTAGTCTGTGATAAGAAGATAGCCTTCCTTGATTTAAATCTGCATAAATAATTCCCAGTTGATCGTCATTAACTGTAGAAATATTGGTATTTATACCTTGAGAATAATCTATTGAATGATAGTAGCCTTGAGTTTGAGTGAACGGAAGACCACTTCCAAAATTCCATCTAACATTGATTTCCCATCCCTCTCCAAAATTCTGTGTACCTACAAGGTTGATATTGTGTCTTCGGTCAAAGAGTGGCGAGTAAGTTCTAATGCCATCCCATCTTAAAACTTTTCCTAGCGAATAAACAGCCCATAGATAGGTTTTATCATTGCTGTACTTAAGTACAAAATCTGTTCCATAAGCGTCTCCAGTTTCTATTACAAAATCTTTTCTAAGGACATCTGGCGCATCATCATTCTCTTCATATAACTTATTTCTATTAACGTTGCTTAGTTGGTTAAACCACTTGTAATAACCCTCAACATTTAAGGTTAGGTGCTTTGCTAAGTCCCACTCAAATCCAAATATTGCATGCGTTGCTTTTTGAAGAGAATGTTTTCTTTCAACTGTTTTTCCATTGTCCAATGTTATGGAATCTTGTAAATTATCAGGACCAGATAAAAATCCATAAAACAAGTTCACAACATCTCTATCTGAATTTGCAGAAATTAAATTTTGAGAATAAATTCCTGAAGCAGCTTTGATCCTGAATTTTTCTGAGATATTGTATTTTAAACCTATTCTAGGTTCGGGAGAGAAGTTTCTTAACGAAGCATAGTATTGAGCCCTAAAACTTGGATTAATAACCAAAAGCCCTTTAATGATTTTCGCATCGATATAACCTGCAAGCTCAGTGGTATTATTATTTTGTTCAATTTTTCTACCAACACTATTAAAGAAATTAAAATCTGTAGTAAATCCATTTACTTCTATCCCATATTTAATTTCGTTTTCGCCAAGAAAATATTTGAAATCAAATCCTAAATTGAATCCATTAATTCTACTTTCTCTAG
>CAYREL010000164.1:0-3292 GCA_964423275.1 uncultured Flavobacteriales bacterium
TTTCTAATAGAATAATCAACAATGTAAAAGGAATAAATAGAGTAACTTACGATATAAGTTCCAAACCACCTGCTACCATCGAATGGGAATAAAAAATTTAACATATAGATTCTTATTATTTCTCTTAGCGGTATTTTTTGTAACTAATCTAATTGCTCAAGACAAACCAAATATAAAATTTACTTATCATACAGTTTCTAAAGGGGAAACAAGCTATGGAATTGCCAAAAAATATCAAATTGATTTAAATGAATTTTTCAACTATAACCCAAGTGCATCCAATGGTTTGTCAAAAGGAGACACCTTAAAAATTCCTATTAAAACATTTATTAATCAAACATTAGATAATGAAATTGATTCTTCTGTAAAGACACACAAGGTAATGCCAGGAGAAACGTTATGGTCAATAGCTAAAATATATGGTGTAAAATTACCAACTATTAAAGCCTATAATAAATTGTTAACCAATGAATTGTCAGAAGCACAATTGTTGTTAATTCCAAATATTCAAATAGATACAAGTAATATCGTCCAACCACTATTTAAACATGTAGATCATCCACTACTTAAAAAGTGTGATACTCTAATTATTCATAAAGTAAAAAAGAAAGAAACTTTATATTCGATTTCAAAAAAATATACCATTGGTTTAGACCAGATCATTAAAAATAATCCTTTTTTAAATGAATTTGGACTTAAAAAAGACCAAGAATTGAAAATAATTCTAAGAATTAAAGATTGTATAGAGGATTCTATAGAAAATGAAAATGATTCTCTAGACTTTTTTATAGGCAGTATCTATGAGCAAAAAACTTTAAGAATTTCTTTAGTATTGCCATTTTTTATTGATAAATCAGATTCAATAATTGTAAACTGCCCAGAAAACACCAACTGCTCAATAGACAAAATATCTGAAAATTCCTTTCAAATTTATAATGGAGTTAAAATTGCCCTTCTTGATCTAAAAGATTTGGGATATAATCTTGAATTAAATGTGTTTGATAGTAAATACGACACCAACACTATCAAAGAAATATTGCAAGACACTTTATTTAAATCCTCTAATTTAATAGTAGGTCCTTTGTTTTCTAAAAATATTAAAATGATGAGAATATTTTCTAAGAATTCCCATATTCCTATGATATCTCCTTATAATATTCCTAGTCAAGCACTTTTTAATTATCCAGATTTATTTAAAATACAACCATCAAGATCTACCCAATCTAAAGAGATGGCAAAATATATTAAGAATTCTAAAGACGATTACAACATATTATTATTGAGTGATTTAGAAGACAATAAGAGTAAGGTTTATGGTAGTATTTTTTCAGATGCTTTCAACGATACTATTTATCAAATACAGGATTCTTTAAAGGAATTAGATTCAATTTCACAAACCTTACTTAAAAGGGGAGATGACTGGAGTAATTTATTGGATAATTTATCTAAGAAAAAAAGCAATTTGATTGTAATAACTTCCAATCAAGTTCCTTTTTTAACCTATGCATTTAATAAAATAATAGAATTTTCTAATTCTCAAAATCATTATAAATCTGATTTTGAAATTTTCGGTTTTGAAGATTTATATAGAATTAAGACTATTGATGTTATTTATAAAAATAAGTTTAATTTACATTTTGTTTCTAAAGGAATACCCGATCTTAGTTCTATTAGAATAGTAGAATTTAAAGATAAATACAGAGATTTTTTATCTGCAGAGCCCACCAAATATTCTTACTTGGGATACGATATTGTAAAATCTATTTTCATGAAAATTTACCCAGATAAATTAAATTCTGAAAGTTATTATCAAGGATTGCTCAATGATGTATTTTACAATAGAATTGGTCCGGGTAGCGGTTCTGAAAATAACCTAGTTAATTTTTATAGAATAAAAGATTATAACTTAATTCAAATTCCTCAAGATTGAAGAAATTAATATATATTCTGGCAATTTCATTTATTGTTTTTGTGGTCTATTTAATTTTTCCATTTTTTAATCTTTTTGTCAACAAAGAAAAAAAAGAGATACTTTCCGATAGTAATAAAGTTATTTTAAAAATTCAAGAAGATTTATCCTTCTCTGAAATTGGAAATTATTTAGTTAATAAAGATCTTTTATTAAGTTCCAAAACAATCAAGCAACTGATTGAGTTTAAAAACTACGAAAATAAAATACTTAAAAAAGGGAAATACATAATTCAAAAAAAATGGTCTACCAACAAATTAGTCAATCAGCTATTTTTAATGAGGAATCAACATGTTGTAGATTTATACATTCCCTCAGTTAGAAATCTAGAAATATTGTGTGGCAGGCTTTCTTCTCAATTAGAACTAGATTCTTCTAAACTATTGCATCTTTTTCAAGATGAAAATATTCAAGAAAAATTTGGGTTTAATTCTTATACTTTCTCTTCAATGGTAATTCCTAATACCTATGAAGTATTCACAAATATTTCTGAAAATAAGTTAATCGAATTTATTGCTAGTAAATACAAAACTTTTTGGAATTCAGAAAGAATGGGTAAAACCATCGCATTAGGCTACAATCAATCAGAAATTACTACTCTTGCATCTATTGTTCAAATGGAACAGCAGATAAAATTTGACGAACATTCTAAGATTGCTGGCCTTTATATTAATAGACTTAAAAGCAATATGAAACTTCAAGCAGATCCAACTGTTAAGTTTGCTTTGAAAATGCCCAATTTAAGAAGATTGTATTACAAACATTTGGAAGTTGATTCTCCTTACAATACTTATAAATACAAAGGTTTGCCACCAGGGCCAATATGTATTGTAGACCCTAGAGTAATTGATGCTGTTTTAAACTATTCTAAACACGATTACATCTTTATGTGTGCCAAACCATCTTATTCTGGTTATCATAATTTTTCATCTACCAACAAAGAGCATGAAAAATATAAAAAGATGTATACTACTTGGTTGTCGCTAGAGAAAATCAATTAATTAAAAGACCTACTATAAGACTAATAAAGCTACATCCAAAGCAGCTAATTGCAATTACTTTGAGTTGACTGTCCAGTAATTTCATTTCTTGATATTTGTTCAATAGTTTTAGATGTCTCACTACAAAAAATAAAGGAAACATAGAAAATAGGTAGTAATAATTATTGGTAAAAAGAACAATTGTAATAAGTGAACTAATTGCTATAAATAGTAATAAGAAATGATATTTTTTAGATTTATTTATTCCCATTTTTACAACTAAAGTTATTTTATTATTTTTTTTATCATTTTCATAATCTCTCATGTTGTTTAGATTGAGAAC
>CAYREL010000165.1:0-3264 GCA_964423275.1 uncultured Flavobacteriales bacterium
AGAGTTCAATATGCAATAGAGAAAAACTACAACGATTTAGTAATTATCCTAGAGAATTATTATAAAAATTTAAAAATAAAAATTCTGGGAGATGAATGTTTAAATTGTCAAGCAAATATTGAGTATATAATGTCTTATACTTATTTAGAGGTTAGAGATTTTGTGAAATCAAAAAAACACCTCCATAATTTAAAATCATTAATGGATCAAGAAGATAAAATATTTTATTCTTATTTAGGAAGGTTTATTGGGATTGACAGCTTTGTAAAAGTATTTGATAACCAAATTACCCAGGGTCTTGAAGCTATTACCGATTCTTTAGAGAATCACCATTCTGCTTTAAATTTACGAGAAGAATTAAATTTATTATTGAACCTATCAGCACTTTTATTGGTAAATCAAGATATTAAGACAGCCAATAAGGTGATTAATCAATTGAACAAATCAGATATTTATTATCAGGAAAATATGGGCAGAGAGTGGTTGCTTAGAAAAGAAATGATAAGAACGCTGATTTTCATAGATCTTACCCACATTGATTTGGCGGAGAAAAACATATTATCTATAAAAAGTAAATATTTAGATCTTTTTACTACAAAACAATATAAAATGGTAGTTCCCTTTCTTAAAGCTTTAGAAAAGTTTATAAACGAGCCTGAAAATGCAGACTTAGGAGAACTCAATAGTATAGAAAAATTATCCAACTTTAAGAAAGAAAAAGTTTTTCGGGACCCAAGATTAATCATGTTTTATTCTTGGCTAAAGTCTAAATACACCAAAAAGAATACCTACAAAATACTTCTCAATGAATACCATTCATTGAATTAATTAATAGTATTCGTAATATATTTTATTTCCGTTAGCATCTTCAAGGCCCATACTGTTAATTTTCAATTTTTTAATTGTTTTTAATTCAGTTGTGTTAAGCCCTAATACATCATAGGAATAAGTTATCTGCATTTTATCATCTGAAAACTCCCAAGTCCCTGAAACTGCATCAATTCCAATAAAACTCATTAAATCTTTATTGTAAAATTGTATGCTACCATCTTTTACAAATTCAATATAACTCCCATCACTGTCAATATTAGTAATTACATCGGTAGAACCATCAACAGATTGGATTGGTCTCCATTTTTGACACATCCTTGCGCTTTTAGATAGCAAAGTAAACCCCGGACCTTCTTCATATTTTCCGCAGGAATAGATAGACAAAATAAGTATAGATAGTAATGTGTATTTTAAAGTTTTCATTGATTTTTTATTTTTTATTTTTCAAATATAAAATTTATTGCAAATAAATAATTATTCTATTGAATTTAATGCCTTTTGAAAATAAATGCTAATTGCTCAATAAGAATTATACATTTGCAACTTATTTAAAACCATGAATATTAGAAACATAGCCATTATTGCTCACGTTGACCACGGAAAAACGACTCTAGTAGATAAAATGATTTACGCCTGTAAAGCAGTTGATGAAAGAAAAGAACAAAAAGAATTAATTCTTGATAACAACGATTTAGAGAAAGAAAGAGGAATAACTATTCTTTCAAAAAATGTTTCTGTTCAGTATAAAGAACATAAAATTAATATAATTGACACCCCAGGGCACGCTGACTTTGGAGGAGAAGTTGAAAGAGTATTAAACATGGCAGACGGGGTTTTATTATTGGTAGATGCTTTTGAAGGACCAATGCCTCAAACAAGATTTGTTTTACAAAAAGCAATTGAGTTGGGTTTAAAACCTTTGGTTGTAATTAACAAAGTAGATAAAGAGAACTGTAGACCAGATGAGGTACAAGAAAAAGTTTTTGACTTAATGTTTAATTTGGATGCTAGTGAAGATCAGTTAGACTTCCCTACAATTTATGGATCTGCAAAGCTTGGGTGGATGGATATCGATTATAAGACTCCAAATGACGATATTTTCCCATTATTAGACGCTGTAATTGATTTTATCCCACCTCCAAAAGTAGAGGAAGGAAATACCCAGTTACTAATAACATCTCTTGACTTTTCTACATTTATAGGAAGAATTGCAATTGGAAGATTGCAAAGGGGAGAATTAAAGCAAAATCAACAAATTTCTTTAGTTAAAAGAGATGGAGAGATTAAAAAATGTAGAATTAAAGAGCTTTACCTATTTGAAGGATTAGGTAAATCAAAAGTAGAAGAAGTTAAAGCAGGAGATTTATGCGCCATTGTTGGTTTAGAAGGTTTTGAAATTGGAGATACCGTTGCAGACATAGAATCCCCAGAAGCATTACCAACCATAAAAATCGATGAACCTACCATGTCTATGTTATTTACCATCAACGACTCTCCATTTTTTGGACAGGAAGGTAAATTTGTTACTTCTAGACATTTAAAGGATAGGTTGGAAAAAGAATTGGAAAGAAATTTGGCTTTAAAGTTAGAATCTACCGATTCTTCTGATTCTTTCAATGTTTTTGGAAGAGGAGTCCTTCATTTATCTGTTTTAATTGAAACGATGCGAAGAGAAGGTTACGAACTACAAGTTGGTCAGCCACAAGTAATTATTAAAGAGATAGATGGAATTAAATGCGAACCGATCGAGGAACTTACTATAGATTTGCCAGAAAGCCATTCTGGAAAAGCAATAGAGGTTGTCGCAATTAAAAAAGGAGAGATGCTAAGTATGGTTCCCAAAGGAGACAGAATGTTATTGGAATTCAACATCCCATCCAGAGGAATAATTGGATTAAGAAATTATTTACTTACAGTTACTGCTGGGGAGGCAATAATGTCTCACAGGTTTATTGAATTTCAGCCTTATAAAGGAGATATTCCACAGCGACAAAATGGCTCTTTAATCTCTATGGAAAAAGGAAAATCAATTCCTTTTAGTTTAAATAACTTACAAGAAAGAGGTAAGTTTTTTGTTGACCCAAATGAAGATATTTACGAGGGTCAGGTTATTGGTGAAAATTCAAGAGGGAACGACTTGGTAGTAAATATTACCAAAACTAAAAAGATGTCTAATATGAGATCTTCTGGAGCAGATGACAAAGTAAAAATTGCACCTGCAATAAGATTTTCTTTAGAAGAAGCTCTAGAGTATATTCAGTCTGATGAATATGTTGAGGTAACGCCATCTAAAATAAGACTTAGAAAAGTCTTCTTGAAAGAACATGAAAGAAAAAGAGCACAAAAGTAATTTTTCAATTTATTAAATATTCGCCTTATAACTCTCAAGTTCTGTCGTAATTAACTACTTTTATACAAGCTAATTACAAATGA
>CAYREL010000166.1:0-3242 GCA_964423275.1 uncultured Flavobacteriales bacterium
CATTAATTAGTCCAAGGATAAAACCAAGCCCTAAGAAGCCATAACTTATTGTAATGCATGCTACATGTATAACCAACCAATAGGATTTAAGTACGGGCTGCAAATCGGTTAATTGTGGATCAAAACTACTATGGCCAGCAGTCATTAAAACACAAAATGCCAATAATGCTGTACCAGCTAAAGTTATTCTTGAACTTTTTATAAATAAAAAACCTGCTAAAACTCCTCCCCAAGCAATGAAAGTAAGTGCTTCATACCCATTACTCCAAGGTGCATGGTCAGTTATATACCATCTTAATGCAAGTGCATAAGTATGCATCCCAAAAACTACCATTAGTAAAACAATCAAACCCCATAAAATATATTTCACAATTTTATTTACAAAATTTTTCTTCTTGCTCAAAGCATTCCAAAAAGAAAATATAAGTAGTAAAACGGATAAATAGCCATAGTAATTTTTAACGGTTACAAAAAGATTTGAATGGTTATAAGAGATTTCTCTTTCAATCTGATTTTTATTTAATAGCAACTTTACAGGTGCTGTTTTAATTTGATAAGCTTTAATAAAGTTTAAAAGTGACTGAGCAGTTTCATAATTATTGGTTTTTTTAGCTTCCCCTAAGTCAATTATATAGGATCTAAACAATCTGGATAGAGAAATATTTGCAAGGTGTTGATCTGTAGTATCTATAGGTTGCTCTGCATAAGGATCCATCCAATCTACCCATTTATTATCCTGGCTTCCAGTGATAGGAAATATTTTTAAAAAAGCACCATTCATCGTTTGAAGAACGATATTCATTCTTTCGTTGGCCTTTATTACTTCCTTATCAAAGACATTTTTTTCTACATCTTTTTTTGCAAAGCCTAGTTGAACTAGCTCCTTTAATTTTTCGGTGCCATCTGGGTTGAAAAAATCCTTAACAGAGGCAAATTTGCCTTCAATCCCCAAAGAATCTGCTACTCCAGTACCTTTTTTAATGTAAATTATTTTTTCCTCTAACCAGTATGGTTTGTCTAAAATCATATCTATAAAAATCTGCATGGGATTTACAGAAATATTGTCACTGGTGATAAAGTCATTTTCTTTAGAGATCTTATGAAAAATATCGTAAGCTAGTGTATGAGTAGGTTCAATTCTCCCATCATAAGTTTGAACCAATAAAATACCCATTGAATCGGCTTGTTCTTTTGGAATAGGTTGGTATTTATAAGCTTCTTTTAAACTATCAGAACCAATATCTTGAGAATTGGCTGACAACATTAAAAAAGAAATAAAGATGGTAAGAACTGCTTTTCTTTTGTTTCTTATTTTAATGGCTTTTTTTCTAATATCCACAAATCTAGAGGTTGGATTAAATAAAGTTCCTAAGAGCCCAATTGCTAAAAGCAAATATCCTAAATAAGTTACTAGAGTTCCTAAAATGTCGTGATTTACAGATAAGATAGTAATATCAGGATCTAAACCAGCAGTTTTATTCTTCTCTTCAGACCAGTCGTAACTAGATTGGAAAAATCTAAATCCTCCATAATCTACAACATGGTTCATAAATAGATTGAAAGAGTCATTTACAGCATTGGATTCATCTAAAATAGTAATATCACTTTCATAACTACTTGGACTTTCAGAACCAGGATATTTCATCAACCTAAAGTCTGTAAGTCCAACTTCAAAAGGAATATCAATTTTTTTTGAACCATAGGCAATAGAGAAAAATAAATCGCTACACTTTATAGCAGTTGGAATAGGTCTAACCCCAGCTTTCCCTAATACTATTTCTTTCTGAATATCTCCATTTGAAGAAATTTCAACTTTTAGCGCGTCTGGTAAATCTTCATCATCAGATGGTAGGTATTCAAATTTAGATTTCTCTTCAATGCTACTTATCATTATTTGCTGACCCAAAAAAGAAATTAAATTCCTTACATCCACACTATGCAAAATGTTTGGAACTAAAGTATCCTGAGGAATTTCTCTTCCATTTTGTCTATCTTCCACTGAGAGGCTAGCCATATCTATTTTACTCATTTCAAAAGGAGCAAATATTTCTAATTGGTCATTGTTGTAATAAAACCGAACGGCATCTTCCCTATCGTTGTTGTTAAAAGCGAATGGTATTCCTTGTTGAACAACCACTTCTCCTGATGCTAAATATAAATTTTCTCTTCCTGGGAGGACAAGATGGAGATGGGTTTTTCCTCCCGGAACATCTTTTAAAAACTCTTTTTTTGCATTTTCAATTCTCTCTACAACTTTTACATTAACTTCTCCCTTTCCAGGAAATTGAAAATTAGTAGCAGGTAATTTTGTAAAAACTTTCGAAAAATAATGCTGAATAGATTCGTTGTACTGTAGGGTGTCGTCGTGAACTTTAATTTGAAAATAAGGTTCAGTAGAAAAAATTTCACTGGAAGTCTGTTTTTCTTGTACCAACATTACGCCCTCATAACCAAAGTATCTTGAAAAGAAAGCTCCAAGAAGTGCGATAATAAAACCAAAATGGAGTAATAGAATAGACCATTTTTTCCACTTTAAAAGCTGGTAAATTCTAATATTATTTGCAAAGTTTAAAAGAAGAAGAAGTAAAATAAGTTCAAACCATTTTGCATTGTAGACCAGTTCTTTTGCGGTAATTGTATCGTATTCGTTTTCTATGAAAGTTGCAACTCCTATTGAAGCAGCCATTGCAAAAAGCAAAACAGCCATGAACCTAGTAGACAATAAATGATTAAGTATTCTCATTTGATGGTGAAATTAACTAAAAATATGTCCATAAATGCTTAATGTTTAGAACTAAAATTGTTAAGGATTGGTAAAATCAGCAACTTAATAAAGAATTGTACCTTTATTGCTATGGAAAAGGATAATTATTTTCTTGAAAATTTCACCTCCCACGACGGGAAGAATATTACAATTCATCACTGGCCAGTAGAAAAACCAAAGATGTTAATTCATTTAGTACATGGAATGAGTGAACATGGAAACAGATACCATGATTTCGCAAAGTGGTTAAATATAAAAGGAATATATGGATATGCTCCCGATTTAAGAGGACATGGAAAGACTGCAGGTTCAATAGAAGATATTGGTCTATTTAGCGTAAAAAATGGATGGAAAAAAGTGGTAAAAGATCTAAGAACGATTACCGAATATTTTTCTTCAAAAAACCCAAATATTCCTACCGTGATTTTAGGGCATTCCATGGGTTCTTTTCTTGCCAGATCGCTTTTAATTGATTTTC
>CAYREL010000167.1:0-3160 GCA_964423275.1 uncultured Flavobacteriales bacterium
AATTGATTTTAATGTATCCCCCTACTATGATGACTTCGAAACGAATGCGAAGACCCAATACTATCGCATTCTTTTTCGACCCTCAGTTGCTCTTCAAGCAAGAGAGTTAACTCAACTACAATCTACTCTTCAGAATCAGATTTCGCAATTTGCTAATCATACATTCGAAGATGGTGCAATGGTTATTCCAGGTCAATCCGCTTTGGATAAAGAGTATGGATTCATTAAAGTTGCTTCTACATTTAGTAGTGCAGACGTAGAATTATATCGTACTGAATTTGTTGGTACTCAAGTTACTGGTCAAACTACAGGAGTAGTTGCTAAGGTAGTGGGATCAGTCCCAGTATCTGGTTCAGATCCTCTTACATTGTTTGTAAAATATGTTTCATCTGGTACAGATAAATCTACAAAAGTATTTGCTCAAAACGAAGTTGTACTATCAAATGGTGGAACACCTCGTTCAGCACAGATTAATAACGTATCGGGTAGTGTAGGATTTGGTTCAGCAGTAGCTATTCAGCCAGGCATCTATTATGTCAATGGAACTTTTGCCTATGTTCTAAGCCAAACATTGGTACTTGACAAATATACAAATACACCTTCTTATAGAATTGGACTTACAGTAGTAGAAAGTCTAGTATCATCTACTAATGATGCAAACCTTACTGATAATGCTACTGGCTCTCCTAACTTTGCTGCACCTGGTGCGAATCGATATCAGATTGAACTTACACTTGCTAAGCAAACTCTAACATCAACAGCTGATGATAATTTTGTAGAGCTTATTCGTGTAGAAAATGGTGTTATATCAAAGCATATTAGATCTACAGAATATTCAGTCCTTGAGGATACCTTTGCCCGTAGAACATATGATGAATCTGGTGATTATACAGTTCGTCCATTTGGTATCGATGTTCGTGAGCATTTAGCACTTGGCAATAACCGAGGAATCTTTTCAGCCGCGGCTGGAGGAAGTGATGCTAAACTAGCAATTGGTCTAGAACCTGGCAAAGCATATGTACGAGGTTATGAAATCGATACACTGGCCACAACATATCTTAGTGTTGATAAAGCAAGAGATACAGCTCAGTTAGAAAACAATGTAATTGCATTTGAAATGGGTAACTATACTCTTGTAAATACAACTACAAATCTTCCTAATATTACAGATTACGAATTACTAGATCTTAAAAATTCATCGGCTGCAGTAATTGGTACAGCAAGAGCTCGAGCATATGAGCTAAGTTCTGGAACACCAGGTACTACAGGAGCGGTATATAAATTATACCTCTTTGATGTTAAGATGACTGGCTCAAACTTATTTTCTGCAGTAAACCAAATTAATAATACTGGATCTACTTCTGGAGAGTTCTTATCTACTACAGTTAAAACAAGTGGATCTGCAGTACTTTACGATATTCAAAATAATGATTTACTATTTCCACTTCCATATAGCCAAGTTCAGACTATTAGATCTGCACTTAATGCTGTTGATACTATTGTAACAGTTAGACGTAGGTATACAACTTCACTTTCTGGTGGATTGGCCACAATAACAGTTGCAAGTGATGAAACATTCCAAAGTCCATATAGTGGAGCTGATTACCAAGTAGCAAATACAACTACTGGTGCAGTTTATGATATGAGTCTTACTGATGGAACTGGAGGAGCAGCTCGACTAGTAGCAAGTGGTGTTAACCTTAATATTGATCTTACTGGAGCTAGTCTAAGTACTGAAGGTATTACAATTATTACTACCATTACAAAGACCTTAGCATCTGAAAAACAGAAAACACTGGTTGCAGCTCATACGCTAAATATTACATCACCAAATAGTACAGTAAACGGTTATGACTCATTGTTTAAGGCTGATATTTACCAATTAGTTTCAGTACATGATTCATTATCTTCTGGTACTAATGCAACAGCTTCTGATCTAGATATTACAAGTCGTTATGAATTAGATAATGGACAAAGAGATAACTTTTATGATACAGGGCGAATTAAACTAAAGCCAGGTAATCCTGCACCTGTTGGTCGAATCCATGTAGTATTTGATTATTTTACTCATGGAGCTGGAGATTATTTCTCAGTAGATTCTTATACAGGCCAAGTTGGATATGCAAGTATTCCATCATACTCAGCTGGTAATACAACATACGAATTAAGAGATGTTTTAGACTTCCGTCCACGTGTACGTGATGATGGAACATCCTTTACTAATGCCGGTGGTACAAATCAATCTGGTGCGGCACTTACTGAAATTGGTAAGATTGCATCAAATATGTTCTTGGACTTCCGTTATTTCTTACCAAGAAAAGACAAAATTTATGTAGATAACAAAGGCTCATTTAGATACCTAAAGGGTGTCTCAGCAGCTAACCCAGCTCGTCCTGCTAACCCAGATGATGGTATGGTTATCTATGATCTTGATATTGGACCATACACATTTAGTACAAGTGATGTTACTCCAGTTATGAAAGATAACAAACGATTTACTATGCGTGATATTGGTCGCTTAGAAAGTCGAATTAATAACCTTGAATATTACACATCTCTTTCACTACTTGAAAAAGAAACTGCTGATGCTCAAGTCCTAAACTCTTCTAATGTGGATAGATTTAAATCCGGTTTTATTGTAGATCCTTTTTATGGACACAATATCGGTAATCCAAAAGATCCTGATTATCACATCTCAATTGATGCAGATAAAGGTGAAGCTAGGCCACAATTCTACGAAGGCAATGTCCGTTTACTTAATGGTGACACTGCTTCTTCAAGTACATTCCAGCAAACTGGCGATATAATTTCTCTTCCTTATACGGAATCCACAATTATAGATCAGCCATTTGCATCAGGATTCGAAAATATTAACCCGTACGATATCTTTAACTTCATTGGTCAAATTGACCTAACTCCTTCCGAGGATGATTGGAAAGAAACAGACGTTCGTCCAGATCTTATTATTGATAATGAAGGTCTATTCGATGTGGTTAACACGCTCGCAGCCGAAGACGGAGTGCTTGGAACAGTCTGGAATGAGGGGGAAACTCAGTGGGCTGGTCGAGAGATATTCGGAGGAGACACATCTGGTAACCGCATGGCGGGCCGAAGAGTCTTCCGAGATACTGTCGTAGCACAAATAGCACAGCAAACAAGA
>CAYREL010000168.1:0-3158 GCA_964423275.1 uncultured Flavobacteriales bacterium
ATTTTATTTATTTATTAATTGCCAAACAAAAAATGTTTGCTAATAGATTTAAAACTTATGTGCTGCTTCATTATTTCAGAAAAAAGATCTGCTACAGAAAGCACTTTTATTTTTGAATTTTCTTTTTTAAGTTCAATAGTATTGGTAACAATTAGTTCTTTAAGAATACTATCTTCAATTCTTTGGTGTGCTGGTCCAGAAAGTATGGCATGAGTACAACAAGCCGATACAGATTTCGCACCATAATCCATAAATAGCTGAGCTGACTTTGTAAGTGTGCCAGCTGTGTCTATCATATCATCAATTATCACAACATCTTTTCCTTTAACATCTCCAATTATTGTCATATCAGAAATTTCATTTGCTTTTTTTCTTTGTTTGTAACAAAGTGCTAAATCAACGTTAAGAAACTTTGCATAAGCATTAGCTCTTTTTGAACCGCCAGCATCAGGTGCTGCAATAATGAGATTATCTAAGTCTTTGGTTTTAAGAAAAGGAGCAAATAATGTAGAGGCAAATAAATGATCCACTGGGACTTCAAAAAATCCTTGAATTTGATCTGCATGCAAGTCCATTGTCATCACTCTATTTACACCAGCTGTAACTAACATATTTGCTACTAATTTAGCTCCGATAGCAACTCTAGGTTGGTCTTTTCGATCTTGTCTCGCCCATCCAAAATAAGGCAAAACAGCTACAATTTTATGGGCTGAAGCTCTTTTAGCAGCATCAATCATAAGCAACATTTCCATCAAGTTTTCTTGAGGGGGAGTAGTACTCTGGATGATAAAAACATCACAGCCACGTACAGTTTCTTTGATAGAAACTCCAAATTCACCATCGCTAAACCTTTGAAGTTCAACTTCTCCTAACTCTTGACCATAGCTTTTGGCTATTTGTTTTGCTAAGGGCTCAGATGCAGAACATGCTAATATTTTTACTTTATGTGACATTGGGGTTGCAAATGTAATTGAATTTCCATAAATATTAAATAATTACTGCACCATTTATGGATTGATGTATGAATTTATTTTGCTAGAATAAAAACATAAACTAAATTCGCCAATCACTTGCCGAAGTGGCGGAACTGGTAGACGCGCACGACTCAAACTCGTGTGCCTTAGGGCGTGTGGGTTCGATTCCCACCTTCGGTACTATTAAAACCAAAATACCATAGAAAAGCAACTAAAATATGATTTAGCCTATTTGAAAATGGCTCTTGAGTGGGGTAATTTATCCCATTGTGAAAGAAAAAAAGTGGGCGCTATTATTGTTAAAAACAAAATGATTATTTCAGATGGATTTAACGGTACTCCATCGGGTTTTGACAACAACTGTGAAGATGAAAATGGAGATACCAATTGGTATGTGCGTCATGCAGAAGCCAATGCTATTTTGAAAGTTGCAAAAAGCACTAATAGCTGCCTTGGGGCCACCCTATATCTTACACTATCTCCGTGTAAAGAATGTGCAAAATTAATTCACCAAGCAGGAATTAAAAGACTTGTTTATTCCAAACAGTATAAAGATCTCTCAGGATTAAAATTTCTTGAGAAGGCCCAAATAGAAATTCAACATATCAAACTACAAGATTTTGAAAAAAAATAATCAGATACCATTATTTATTTTAGTTCTATTTATTGGTTTTTTTTCCAGTTTAACCTACTGGATTGGAATAAATCAGGGAAAGGTATTGTCTCCAGAAAGAGACCAAAACAAATGGACAAGTATAAATGTTGTTTTAGACAATCTACTGAACAACTATGTAGACTCCTTAGATTCTTATGAACTTTCCGAAAAATCTATTAATAATATTTTAAAAGATTTAGACCCTCATTCTTCATTTATTCCTGCTAAAAAAAGACTAAGTGTAAATGAGTCACTAGTTGGTCACTTTGGAGGAATTGGTATTAGGTTTATGATTTACAACGATACACTCACAATAGTAGATGTAATTGAAGGCGGCCCATCTAAGTTAGCTGGACTAAAAAAGAGAGATAGAATAATTAAAATTGAAGGTGAAAATTTTGCAGGTGTAGGGATAAAAAATGAAGATGTACTGAAAAGACTAAAGGGAAAAGTAGGTAGTGAAGTAAATATTACTGTTTTAAATCCAAATAATAAAATTACAAAACATAGGTTAATAAGAGGATCTATTCCACTTAAATCCATATCGGCTAGTACCATAATTAAAAACAATATTGGATACATCAAACTAAGCTCTTTTTCTAATTCATCCGACTTAGAATTTAAAAATGCAATTATTGAACTAAAAAATCAAGGAATGGAAAAACTCATTTTTGATTTGAGGTTTAATGGGGGCGGATATCTTCACCAGGCTATAAATATCTCCGATGAATTTTTAAAAAAAGATCAACTAATTGTATATACTGAAGGTGCTCATTCAAAAAAAAGGTCTTTTTATTCTAGATCTAAAGGTTTATTTGAAGATGGAGAATTAATAATTTTAGTCAATAGTTCTACAGCCTCTGCAAGTGAAATTGTGAGTGGAGCAATACAGGACAACAAAAGAGGTAAAATTCTAGGTAGAAGAACTTTTGGCAAAGGGTTAGTACAACAGCCATTAATGTTGCCTGATTCTTCTGAATTAAGAATAACAACTTCAAGATATTATACTCCTTCTGGGAAATGCATACAAAAACCTTATGGAGAAAACATTGACTACGACAATGATATTTTGGAAAGAATAGAAAGTGGTGAACTCACACAAAATGACTCTATTTTTGACAACAGTATTTTCAAAGGGGGGATTTTGCCAGACGTTTATTCACCAATTGATACCCTAGGATATAGCAAGGCCATTAACAATATTATTTATACTAGAAAATGGAGAGATTTCTGTTTTAGTTACTTCGAAAAATTTCCAAATCCACAGACAGCAGACACTAAAGATTATTACAATAACTATAATGTAGAAATTAAAGAAATACAAAAATATTTAGTGCAAAATGGTGAAAAAATTAGCACTTATACTGCAAAAGAAATTTCAGATTTAAAATGGAGCTTAATGGTAGAATTAAGTAGTTATTACTATTCAGATCAGTCGCGATACATATTAAATACTTTTAGAGATAGTGATGTAAAAAAAGCTATTGAAGAAATGTCAAATTAGTATATTAAGTTATATTTTTAATGAA
>CAYREL010000169.1:0-3158 GCA_964423275.1 uncultured Flavobacteriales bacterium
TATTAATTGTAATTGACTATGAAATTAAGTTTTAATAAATTTTAACTTATTAAAGCTTAAATTTGTATCAATGAAAACAGTATTTGCAGTAATTACGTTATTTACAGTTAGCCCTCTTCATTCTCAAATTGAGGCCCTTTTTGATTTGAAAAAATTTCATTCTACAGAGAGCAACTATATAGAAACTTATTTATTTATCTACGGAAATACTCTTTTGGAAAATCAAGACTCTAATTTCAATGACAAGGGGGTTGAAGTACTTCAATATATTGAAAATGAAAAAAAACAGATAATTGCTCATGAAAAATACATAATTAAAGAACAATCTGATTATGTAGAAAAGGAAGGGATTATCGACTTACAAAGATTTCCTGTTTCAAATGGCAAATTCACTATATTTCTTGAGATAAAGGACATTAACGATACTAACAACACAGAAAAATACCAGGAAGAATTCTCAATTTTTGATTCTAACGAACCTTATTTTTCAGATCTAGAGCTATTGGATAGTTACTGGAAAGAAGTGGAAGGGGAAAACAATAAAAGTGAACTTACTAAGTCTGGTTACCATATGGTTCCATTAGTTACCAATTATTTTGGAGATGAATTTGAAAAACTAGCCTACTATTTAGAAATATACAATATGAATAATGTTGACAGTTCTGAATCTTTATTATTAAAACAATTTATAAGAATTAAGAGAACTGATAAAATAGCGGGTCAGTACAATAAAATTAAAAAAGTACCTACTCTTGCAATATATCCTGTTTTAAATGTTTTTGATATAAATAATTTACCTACTGGAAATTACGAGCTATGCATTCAGCTAAAGGATAGAAAAAACAAGCTTCTTTGCGAAAGAATAATTGATTTTCAAAGAACAAATCTAAAAAACAGCATGAAACTAGACAGATTAAACGCAGTTCAAATCCATAACACATTTGTCGCCAAAATTCCTTTAGATTCTCTTACAGAATCCATTAATTGTTTGTCGCCAATTGCCACTAGATTGGAATTAAATATAATTGATAAAAAAAATAAAAACATAAGCGATACTTTAAAAAGACAGTTTTTATATAGTTTTTGGCTGAATAGACAACCAGAAAATCCAGAACTAGGATGGTTAAAATACAAGGGAGAAGTGAAAAAAAGCGATCAGCTTTTTTCAACTAAAGTTAGAAGAGGTTATGAAACCGATATGGGAAGAACATTTCTTAAATACGGACCACCAAATACAATTACAGACAGACCAAACGAACCAAGTGCCTACCCATACCAAATATGGCATTATTACAAGATTGGAAAGTTTAATAATAAAAGGTTTATTTTTTATATGCCTGATTTAGGATCTAACGAATACACAACACTTCATTCCACGCTTCAGGGAGAATATTTTAATAGAAATTGGAAAACAGATTTACACAGAAGAAATACCCCAGGAAGAAGTGTTGATAATATGCAAAACCCCAACGATAACCAATGGGGAAGCAATAGCAATACTTTCTTTGTAAATCCCTAAGAGATAGAAACTGCAGTAGTCATATTGAATTTTAATGGAATAAATTGGCTTAAAAAGTTTATTCCAACATTCATTACCCGTTCTGAAAAAGATGCTGATATTTATGTTATAGACAATGGTTCATCAGATGGTTCTCTACACTATTTAAAAAATAATTTCCCTTCAATAAAAACCATTCCTTTAGAAAAAAATCTTGGATTTGCAGGTGGATATAATGAAGGTTTGAAGAAAATCAATGCAGAATTCTTTGTTATTGTAAATTCAGATATAGAAGTTACTAAAAACTGGATTCCTCCTCTAATTAAAGTTCTAAAAAACAATACTAACATATCGGCTGTTCAACCTAAGATTAAGTCTTATAACAACAAAGATTATTTTGAATATGCTGGTGCTGGTGGAGGTTTTATAGACGCACTCGCCTACCCTTTTTGTAGAGGAAGAGTTTTCGACAATGCGGAATTAGATAAAAAACAGTACGATACTTATTCAGAAATATTCTGGTCGTCAGGCGCATGTATGGCTATCAAATCTAAAGATTTTAAGGATGTAGGTGGGTTTGATAAAGATTTTTTTGCACACATGGAAGAAATTGATCTTTGCTGGAGATTAAAAAATTTAGGTAAAAATATATTTTACACTAGTGAATCTACTGTTTATCATTTTGGGGGAGGAACTTTAAAATATAACTCACCAAAAAAAACTTATTTGAATTACAGGAACAATTTATGGATGATTCATAAAAACTATAAAGGGGAAATACCATTAATTTTATTTGTACTGATAAGAATTTCTCTAGATCAAATTTCTGCAATCAAATTGGTGGTATCTGGAGACTTAAAAGGCTATTTATCAATTATTAAAGCCCATTTTAGCTATCTAACTAGCATTGGCAAAATGAATGTAAAAAGAAGACAATTTTCAAAATTAAATTTCCATGAGCTTAATGGATATTGCAGAAAATCTACAATTTGGAATTATTTTTTTCTTAAAAGGAAAACTTTTTCAGAGATAACAAACCAATAATTATAATTCTTCACAAATAAATTCTTCAGATTTTTGCATAAGAGTATACATTATTTGGTCTTTTTCAATGTAGGGAACTTTGGATCTGAAATCCGAAAGCATCAGCTCTAGTTCCGGAGAAGTTTTTCTAGGCCGTCTAAACTCCATTGCTTGAGCTGCAGTCATTAATTCAATACTTAATATTCTCTTAATATTTTCAACAACCTCCACCAATTTAACTCCAGCAATGGAACCCATACTAACATGGTCTTCTTGTCCATTTGAAGATTCGATACTATCTACAGAAGCTGGATGAGAAAAAATTTTATTCTTGCTTACCAAACTAGCTGCAGTATATTGAGAAATCATAAATCCAGAATTAAGGCCAGGATTCTCAATAAGAAAAGCAGGAAGCCCTCTTGTCCCCGAAATTAGTTTGTAAATTCTTCTCTCTGAAATACTACCCAGCTCTGCAGCTGCAATTGCCATAAAGTCCATGGCCATTGCAATGGGTTGGCCATGAAAATTCCCTGCTGAAATAATTTCATCTTCTTGATCAAAAACTAAAGGGTTATCCGTAACAGCATTAATTTCAATCGTTAATTTAGCTTGAAAATCGTGCAATACATCCAAACTT
>CAYREL010000170.1:0-3150 GCA_964423275.1 uncultured Flavobacteriales bacterium
TATATCATGGATAAATTTGCTTTTGATGATTTAATATTTAATGTTGGTGTCAGAGTTGATAGGTTTGATGCAAACCAACAAATTTTAAAAGACGATTTTTCTTTGTATCCAACAAGAACTGTTGGGGAGGTTAGTGATATTAATGGACAATCCGTAACCCATCCTACAAATATTCCTTCTACTGCTACAGTTTATATAAATGATATTGAAGACCCAACAACTTTAATGGGCTACAGAGAAGGAAATCAATGGTATACATCTAATGGTGTAGCTGTAAATGATTTAGAGTCAATTACTCCAAGTGGTTATGTTGTTCCTCAGCCATACTTGGTTCAAGGAGTTTCTACAGATGATGACGTTAGTTCTAACGCATTTGAAGATTACAAACCTCAAATTAACATAATGCCTAGAATTGCATTTTCTTTTCCTATTTCGGATGAGGCTTTATTTTTTGCGCATTACGATGTGTTAACTAAAAGACCTACAACTGGAAATAGATTAAATCCTATAGATTACTTTTATCTGCAAACTGGAAATATTGGAACAGTAAATAATCCTAGTCTTCTTCCTGAAAAAACAATCGATTATGAAATTGGATTTCAGCAAGTTCTTAATATTAGGTCCTCTTTAAAAATTTCGGGATTTTATAGAGAACAAAGAAATCAGGTTGCTTTAGTCAATAAAATTGGTGCTTATCCTCAAACATATTCTACGTGGGGAAACATAGATTTTGGAACTATAAAAGGTTTGACAGTTGCATATGATTTAAGAAGAACTGGTAATATGTCAATGAGAGCGTCTTACACACTACAGTTTGCTGATGGAACAGGATCTAACCCATATGCAGCCCAAAATTTGATAGCTTCTGACCAACCAAACCTTAGAACAATTTATCCATATACATATGACCAAAGACACCAAATTATTACAGCTATTGATTATAGATATGGGTCTGGATCTAGTTACGATGGCCCAAGAATTGCAGGAAAAGAAATTTTCAAAAATACAGGACTTAATCTAGTAGCAAATTTTGCTTCAGGTATGCCATATTCAAGACAACAAAGAATAACTGGTGCTGCTTTAATATCTAATCCAGTTCCCATTCTAGAGGGAGAGCCATTAGGGTCTAGAAAGCCTTGGAATTTTAGAGGTGATCTTCAAATTGATAGAAATATTAGCTTAGAGTTTGGAAAGGAAAATTCCAAAAAGAAAACAGCCAATCTTAATGTTTACTTATTAATGACCAATGTCTTTAACACATTAAATATTACCAATGTCTACAGAGCTACTGGAAATGCAGGAGATGATGGCTATTTAAATGCTGCAAGATTCCAAACATCTATTAGTACACAAAACAATGAAGAAGTTTTTAGATATTATTACGCTATGAAGGCCAATAATCCATATAATTTTGGAATACCTAGACAAATAAGGTTGGGTGTAAAATTAGATTTTTAATAAAATATTATAAAAAGTATATGAGACAATATTTAATATTATTATTTATTAGCACATTATTCGTAGCTAATCCTACTTACGCATGGAACGATCCTAATAATTCTGGAAAAAAATCCAATAAAAATAATTCTCTAGTATCAAGGGCTGCTAATTGTACCCCTGCTACTGGAAAGAAATTTTTGGAGTTTAATAACGTCTCTGCTTTAATTGAAACTGGTGGTTCTATGTGGCAAGATAGGTCAAGAAATGATGCCGCATACGAAGTCCCTAAAGGTTCTGGAGAAACTGTAATCTATGCAGGTGCTTTATGGATGGGAGGAACAGATCCAAATAACCAACTAAGAATTGCTGCGTTAACTTTCCGAAGTGGAAATGACTTTTGGGCAGGGCCTCTTTCTGTTGATGGAGGTGGATCGTTTGATGTTACACAAGGAACTCTTGATTGGGGGTTTGCAGATATTTCTCCAGAAGTTTGTATGGAGTATGATAATTTTTATATAACTGAAAGACAAGATATAGAACTTTTTAATGCTTGGCACGAATGTTCTAACGACCCCAACTGCGATGTTGGTGTTGAATATCCGGATTACCAAGTACCATCTAGTATTTTAGAATGGCCTGGAAATTTTAATAACGATTTAGATTTAAATCAATCTTATGATTTCAATTTAGCTCCCTTTTACGATAAAAATAGTGATGGTATATATAATCCTGTAGATGGTGATTATCCATGGTATGATTTAAGTGGACAGATAGATTGTAGAACAAGTAGGAGAGTAACTCTTTATGGTGATTTTAATATGTGGTGGGTTTTTAACGACAAAGGAAATATTCATACAGAAACTGGCGCAGATCCTATTGGTATGGAAATTAAAGCCCAAGCATTTGCTTTTGCTACCAACGATGAAGTTAATTCTATGACATTTTATAATTACGAACTTATAAATAGAAGTTATTATACTTTAAACAATACTTATTTCGCTATTTGGGTAGATTCTGATATAGGTTGTTCTGAAGATGATTATGTTGGTTGTGATGTTCAAAGAGGTCTGAGTTACCAATACAATGCTGATGCAAATGATGATGGATGTCAGTATGCTATTCCAGGATATACTCCAGCTATTGGGGTTGATTTTTTTGAGGGTCCTTACCAAGACAATGACGGAGTTGATAATCCATTAACATCAGATGTTTCATCTGCTAGAAATCTTGGTGGTATCCCTTATAAAGGATTAGGTATAGGTTATGGAGATGGAGTTATAGACAATGAAAGATTTGGCATGAAAAGGTTTGTTTATTTTGATAGAACACTTAATTCTACAATTTATGGGGATCCAAATACGGGGGTCGATTTTTATAACTACATGCTTGGTTTCTGGAAAGATAATACTCCGTTTGTTTATGGAGGAACTGGAAATGCTTCAGATGCAAATGCAACTTCATTAGTTACTAACTACTGTTTTCCAGGAGATAGTGATCCATTAAATTGGGGTACAGTTTCTGCCGGTGGCGGATCTACGGTTCCTTTTGATTACTGGTCTGAACAATATCCTACAGGACCTGGTGGTACTCCAAATCCTCAAGGTGACAGAAGGTTTGTACAAGCAGCTGGTCCATTTGTTTTAGAGCCAGGGGCGTTAAATAATATTACCACAGGTGTAGTTTATGCACGAGCACAATCACCTGACCCTT
>CAYREL010000171.1:0-3124 GCA_964423275.1 uncultured Flavobacteriales bacterium
TCTCTATTCAAATACGAATTACTTTCCATAACTAAAACATTAAAAGTTAGTTTTTTCTCTTTAATTTGGCTATGTACTTTTCTAGGTTTTGTTTTTGAGAAATCAGATTTAGATTTCATGGGAGGACTTTATGGTCAAGTAATTAACAACTGGTTAATTGGTGTTTTTGGTCAAATTGGTACAGGGTTTATTATTTTTTTCTTTGGTATTTCTTCTGTTGTTTTATTATTTAATCCCTCTTTATCCTGGGTGGTAGATTTCTTTAACAAATTTTCTAAAAAAATTAAAGAAAATATCTCAGATAAAGATGGTTTTACTATTGTACCTAGCGACATAGAAACTGAACAGGAAGTTCCCGATAAAAACACATCTTTAGATCTGAATGTGGATTCTAATGAAATGGAAAACGAATTAAAGTCTAGTGAAACTACTGGTGACACTAGTGATTTAGAATTAGATGTTAATATAGGTAAAGAGAAATCACCAGCAAAAGAGGAAAATAATTTGGAACCTACAGATGAGGTTGCAATGGCTGTAGAAGTTGCAAAAACTGAAACAGAGTTAAGTAAAAAAGATTTAGATAGAAAGTTGAAGGAGTTTGGAGAATACGATCCAAAATTAGATTTGTCGGAATACAAATTACCAAACATAGATTTACTAGCAGAGCACGGAAGTGGAAATATTTCTGTTGACAAAGATGAATTAGAAGGTAATAAAAATAAGATTATTGAAACTCTTCTTAATTACAAAATAAATATTTCAAAAATAAAAGCAACTATTGGACCAACAGTTACTCTGTATGAAATTATTCCTGCACCTGGAGTGCGTATTTCTAAAATTAAAAACTTAGAAGACGATATAGCATTAAGCTTAGCAGCCTTAGGAATAAGAATTATTGCACCTATGCCTGGAAAGGGAACGGTTGGGATCGAGGTTCCAAACTCTAATCCAGAAATAGTAGCAATGAAGTCATTAATAGCTTCGGACAAGTTTCAAAATAGTAAAATGGAATTGCCAATTGCTCTAGGCAAAACCATTTCTAACGAATCTTTAATTGCTGATCTTACCAAGATGCCTCATTTACTGATGGCAGGAGCTACAGGACAAGGTAAATCTGTAGGTTTAAATGCTATTTTGATATCCATTATATATAAGAAACATCCTTCACAAGTTAAATTTGTTTTAATAGATCCTAAAAAAGTAGAATTAACTATTTATAATAAAATTGAAAGACACTTTTTAGCAAAATTACCTGACGAGGAAGAAGCAATTATAACAGATACAACCAAAGTAGTTAATACTTTAAATAGCTTGTGTGTAGAAATGGAAGCTAGGTATGAGCTCTTAAAAGAAGCAATGGTTAGAACCATTAAAGAATACAACCACAAATTTGTTCAAAGAAAATTAAATCCTGAAAAAGGTCACAAGTACATGCCCTACATAGTATTGGTAATTGATGAATTTGCAGATTTAATAATGACAGCTGGTAAGGAAGTTGAAACACCAGTTGCTAGAATTGCACAATTAGCAAGAGCAGTTGGAATACACTTGATAATTGCCACACAAAGACCCTCAGTAAATGTAATAACTGGAACCATAAAAGCGAATTTCCCTGCTAGAATTGCCTTTAGAGTAACCTCTAAAATCGATTCTAGAACCATATTAGATGCAGGAGGAGCTGACCAACTAATCGGTAGAGGAGACATGTTGTTTTCTCCAGGAAATGAGCTAATAAGGCTACAATGCGGTTTTGTAGATACACCTGAAGTAGATCAAATCGCTGAATTCATTGGTTCTCAGAGAGGATATCCGAGTGCTTTTATACTTCCTGAGTATATTGATGAAGCCAATGAATTAAAAGAAATTGACGATGACTTAGATAGTTTGTTTGAAGATGCAGCTGAAGTTATAGTAAATGCCCAACAAGGTTCTGCATCTTTATTACAACGTAAATTAAAGTTAGGCTATAATAGAGCTGGAAGAATAGTTGATCAGCTAGAAGCTACTGGTCTTATTGGACCTCATAGAGGAAGTAAAGCTAGAGATGTACTAATTCCCGACGTATTGGCTTTGGAACAGTTTTTGAGTAATCTAAGAGAAAAAGGTAAACTATGAGTTTAAATAAAATATTATTGATATTAATCCTTATTGTAATAAGTCCTACTTTTTTTGGGCAATCTTTAGAAAGCGATGATTTAAAATGTGAGGAAATTCTTCAAAAAGTTAGTGATAATATTCAAAAAAATAATGCCTCCAAATTTAACTTTAAATTAGAAATTAAAAGTGAGGATATTAACGAAATACAAAATGGATATGCTCTAATAGAAAAAGAAAAGTTTTATTATAAAACAGAAGAAAGAGAAGTAATATGTGATGGTGTCAATGTTTGGACCTATTTACCTGAGGACAACGAGTGCTACATAGATTTATTAGAAGACTTAGACAACACACTTAATCCAAGTGAAATTTTCACTTTATGGAAAGAAGGATTTAAATTTAAGTATATGAACAAAACAATAGTTAACAATCAAACTATTCATAAAATTAAAATGTTCCCCTCTGAACCAGATAAAAGCACATTTCATACCATCCTAATGGATGTGAATGAATCCTTAAAATTAATTACCGAAGCATCTGTCAAAACAAAAGATGGTGTAACTGTAAAAACAATAATTAGTAAGTTTACAAGTAACCCAAAAATAAATACCAAGCAATTTTCTTGGGATGCAGATAGCCATCCAAATTCAGACGAAATAGACAATCGTTAATTAAGAAGTTCTAGCGCATTATTTAGTGCAGCTTCCCCTGTCTTATCTCCACCTAGCATTTTAGCTAAAACTTGAATTCTATCATCCTTAGATAAATAATTTATACTAGATTCCATTTCACCTGCAATTTCTTTCTTATTAACATTTAAATGGTATTTAGCAATTGCTGCAACCTGTGGAAGATGTGTAATATTAACAACTTGAGAAGAGGAAGAGATTTCTTGCAACAATGAACCTACTTCAGAAGCTACCTTACCACTAATTCCTGAATCAATTTCATCAAAAATAAGGGTAGATATTTTGTTAAATGAAGAAGATATATATTTCATTGCTAATGCAATTCTTGAAAGCTCACC
>CAYREL010000172.1:0-3118 GCA_964423275.1 uncultured Flavobacteriales bacterium
GTAGAAATATTATTGGTGTTGAATGTATAAGGACTACCCCAAGAACTTACGTTTGAATTACTGCAATTTGCTTGAACATAGAAATCGTAGGAAGTATTGTTAGAAAGAGAACTCAAAGTGTAATTGGTACTAGTTAATCCATTTACTAAAGTTCCACTTCCAAGACTAAATCCGCTAACACCCCATTCTAGATTCCACGAAGTCTCATTTCCTCCAGCTTGCCATAATAAATCGGCTGAATTTGGAGTAATATTTCCAGCATTTAAAAAGTTTGGACTAAGGCAAGGATTATTACTCTGACAAGTGGAGTTAGAAGTATGGGTGAAAAAATCTAAATCGTCTAAGTCAGATGCTGAAATTACATTAATCAAAGTATCTCCGATGGGATCCATAATGGTGAATGAAATCTCACTATCCCAATTCCCAGAATGCCAAATGAACTCCATTGCGGCACCTGTAGTGGAGTATACTGAATCGAGTGTAAAGCTTTGTGAGCAATCAAAGTTACCAACAAAACCTCCGTTCATATTTACTTCTAAGTAAGCACTATTCCAACCATCGCCATAACTATCGTACATGTACATTAGGTAATGACATTGAGAGTAAAGGGTATTGGTTATAGAAAAAAAGAATAACAGAAAAGAACAAAGTACTTTAAGCATAATTCATAGTTGATTAAAAAATTGTTTAATTAATTAAATTAAACATTAAACAAACATAGTGAAAGGTTAAGAAATCTCTTTTAACATATGATAAAAACGATTTTTTTATTTGTTACTATAACGAGAAATACAGTAAAAAGTGAGTGGTTAGAAGACATAACCAACTCTAAAGGAAGGCATGGCTTCAAGAGTTATTACAGAATTTGAATAGCTTATTCCGTAACCAAAACTAAGCTCTAAGTTAAAATGAGAAGTTATATTTCTTCTTATTCCATAAGTAGGAGTGAGGGTATGAAAATAAATTTCTCCATTTTCTAAATTATTTAAAATATTAAAATTGGTTCTTAATGAAATATAGTTTCCAGCATTATTTTTAATGTTTTTATTTTTGCTTTCTCTTTTTGTAAGGTTGAAATAATACTTGGGCTCTAAAAATATAGACACTTGATTTTTTAAAGAGTCAAAACTTTGCTTAATCGCAAACTTTAGTCTGTACTCAGTCCCAACTTCTGTTCTTAAAGCAAATTGATTGTGAAGTTTTAATTCGTGATTTATCCAAGTGCCAAAATAGCCTGTTTGTATGGATAAAATTGATTTTTCTACACTAACTTTTTCAGAAGATTTTTTTTGAGAAAATGTAATGGAGTAAAATAAGTAGAATATTAAAAATAAAATAAATTTGTTCATAATCTCAGTTGTCCAATAACCATACCAGTATGGCTATTAGGATAAAAAAACGGATAGTTATAACCTTAAGGCAACCCCGATATTTAACCCCAAAAGATGGTATTTGTGATCAATATTTGATTTTAAAACGGAGTTGGTTAAGTTAAACCAGTATTTTGGTTCAATAAACATTTCGATTTTTTTAAATTGATATCCCAAAGAGGCAGTAGTTACAATATTATAAATAGTCTTTTTTGCTCTAAAACTGTGAAGTCCTTGAATATTGGAATTGTAATATACTCCTTTACTATTATTAATTCTAAATCCTATAGCACCACCTGCTTTTAATCCAATACTTATATTTTTAATTTTAAATTGATAACCTATCATAAATGGAATGTTTAAGTAGGTATATCTGTTTTGAACATTATAATTATTTATAGATTCTTCTTCATAGCTCTCATTAACCCAATATGATGTATCCATCATTACAGAATAAATTGCAGTATCCATCTGATTGGTATTGAAATCGTAATAAGGAATATGAAATGTTCCGATATCACAAATTGTGTCAATAAAATTGGAATCATATACCATATAGTTTTCAAGAACATCATTATAATCTATTTTTTCACCAAGACTAGCTGTATTAATCCCACTAGATAAAGAAAATTTATTATTTAAATTGTAACTAACTCTGAGGTCTAATGGTAGTGAAACAATACAATCTTCCAATGTCTGAGAATACTGAGGATTAGGTGCCATACCTTGGCTAGGATCTAATATTGAATTTTGTTTCATAATATAATTAGTTCCTAGAGAAAATGAGATGCTGAATTTTTTTTCAACTTTCATAGAATCATATAATTCTACCATTTCATTTTGAAGTGAATCAGGTGCTCTCTGAATAGAATCTTTAATAATTGAGTCCAAAAGGTTCTGTGAAAGTGCATCTGTAATAGAATCTTTTAACAAGAAAACTACATTTTCTAAAGTATCACTTATCTCTTTTACAGTAGTATCATTTATTGCATTAAAACTTTTTGTAGAGTCTATTATCAATGGATTTATAAATTTATTGTAGGTTGAGTCTGTTATAATGTCATTAATTATTTCTTCTTTTTTAGTTACAATAAAATTACTTTTTGGATTATTTAATGCCAATTCATCCTCATTATCCTTGCTATCCTCCAAATCATTATTCTTTACTAATACGTTTGTTTTTTTAGATACAAAAGCAATTTTTGATGTTGGTATTTTTAACGAAGTGCTACTTTTAGAGACTGTATTTAAAACTTCTTTTTTAGATAAGGTTTTTAAAGTTTTTGATTTGCTATTTTTTGGTTGATCAATTTTTGAATTATCTTGATTTTTTTTTGTTGATATACTTTCAGATTTGTTAGTATAATTAGCATTTGATCTACTAGCTTCTAAATCCTCATTATTGATATTTAGATTCTCTGCACTTATTTGTTTATTAGTAGATTTAACTATTGTCTCATTTTCGTAATAATTAATATAAAGTAAGCTAGATATTAATAACAGCAAAGCAGCAGCAGCACTATACCAATATTTCGAATTAAATCTTTTAAGTTGATCCAATTGTTGTTCAAGATTACTCAAATGCTTGTCGTCCAGAGAAAACTCTCTTTTATTTAGCTTGCTCTTGAAAAACTCATCAATATTTTTTGGATTGTTAATTTTATCTAACTGATTTTCCAAATCTTCCAAATGCTGGTCATCCATTTTGAAGTTCCTATTTTCAAGATTGCTCTTAAAAAAATCGTCAA
>CAYREL010000173.1:0-3107 GCA_964423275.1 uncultured Flavobacteriales bacterium
AGAGAGGTAAAGTACTAGGTAGTTTTAAGGGAGATGATAAAATTCTTACAGTTTATAAATCTGGTAAGTACTTAATAAGTGGTTTTGAATTGTCCAATAAATTTGATGACGATCTTATTTTAATCGAAAAGTGGCATCCTTCTAGAGCTCTTTCATGTATTTATTGGAATCCTAAAAAAGAACTATATTTTGTTAAAAGGTTCCTTGTAGAAGTAACCACTAAGATGTATAGTTTTATAGATGAAGATTGTGAGCTTTCGTTAGTAGCAATTGACTACAAACCAAAAGTTAAAATTTCATTTAATAAGCGTTTGAAAGAAACCAAAGATTTGGACGATAAGATAGTTGCCTTAAATGAGATTGTAGATATAAAAGGAGATAAGGCCAAAGGAAATCAGTTGACACGCTTGAAAGTGAAAGACATTACTCTTATGGAAGTAGAGTCAGGCGACGAGTGGCCAAATGAGGAAATACCTTCGGAAAAATCTGCTATAAGCGATGATGTAGATACAAGTCCTAATATTGATAATAATCAAGAAATACCATCAGAAAATATCTCAAAGTCAAACGATGAACTAACAACGGATTTGAATCAAAATAACGATAAAAAGGAGCTAGAAAATGTTAAGATTGACACAAAGTCTGAAGGTCCTTTTGAGGTGGAGTGGGACGTAGATTCATCTTCAAACGAAGAGGAAGATTTAGACGAAGATGGTCAAATGAAAATATTTTAATGAAATTTAAAATATTAGCAATACTATTTTTAAATCTAAATTTTGTTTCACTTTATTCTCAAAAAGATATTAAATCCGATACAATTCCAAAGATTTATGAATCTGAAAGAAACTATATAGGATTCAATTGTAGTCCAATAATTAGTGTTTTTTTGAACAATAATTCTTTTCAAAATCTTAAATTAACCACCATTTACAAAAGAAATTTTGGCAAATTAAATACTCGTTTTAGTATTAATTATTTAATAGATTTTCAGAATGATTTTATATATTCTCCTTCAGCATCTTCAGATACTAGTATTACCTACAGACTATCAAATTCAAGTTATAACCATTTAGATATGAGATTTGGTTTTGAACAATTAAGATATTTATCTTTTTCTCGCTTTCATTTAGGATTAGATATAATTGTTGGTTATGGAAAACAAATCTCAACTTATAATCATTCCTTACTCTTTAAAGATAGTGTAGGAAATTATATACCTACTATAAATGATCTAATAAATAATATGAACGGAAATTTTAATTGTAATTACTTTAATACTGGAATAGACTTGTCCTTTGGAATGGATCTATTTTTAAATGAATCCTTTTTAGTTACTCTTCAATTAACTCCTCAATTCAACTATCTATTTGTTAACTCCAAATCCATTTCTGTTAACGATCCATTAGAAAAATTTATAAATCATGGTCAAGATTATGCTGATTTTAAGATAGGATATTTTGATGTGCTATTAACTTATAAATTCTAGCTTTCTAACCCAACAAAACTTATTGGAGCAGCATTGAGAATTTCAGAGGAGGCATATTCCTTATAGTTTTCAAAATTTTTATTGAACTGTTTTGCTAGAAATATTGCCTTTTGGTCATAGGCATTTTCATCTTCCCAAGTCATTTTTGGATTAAGAGTCTTTTCTGGAACATTAGGACAAGAAGCTGGCATCATTAGTCCAAATATTGGATGTTTGATATATTCCACTCCTTCAAATTCGTTATTTAAGGCAGCATTTATCATAGACCTAGTGTGAGATAATTTCATTCTTTCACCAATCCCATAGGGCCCCTTTGTCCAACCTGTATTTACCAACCAAACGTTAACATTAGAAGATTCTATTTTCTCTCCTAACATTTCAGCATATTTTGTTGGATGAAGTGGTAGAAATGGAGCACCAAAACAAGAAGAAAAAGTAACCACAGGTTCTGTTATACCTTCTTCTGTACCTGCAACTTTTGCAGTATATCCAGAGATGAAATGAAACATAGCTTGTCCTTTATCTAATTTTGAAATTGGTGGTAAAACACCAAAAGCATCAGCAGTTAAAAGAAATATATTTTTTATATTATTTCCTTGGGCTCCTTTTGCAACATTCTTAATAAATTCTAAAGGATAGCTTACTCTTGTATTTTCTGTTATTGAACCATCTTCAAAATCTACTTCATTAGAATTTTCTTTAAAAACCACATTTTCTAAAATAGCTCCCTTTTTGATTGCATTCCATATTTCCGGCTCTTTTTCTTTGGTAAGATCAATACACTTTGCATAACATCCCCCTTCAAAATTGAAAACTGTATCTTCTGACCAGCCGTGCTCATCATCCCCAATTAGAAATCTATTTGGATCTGCAGATAGAGTTGTTTTTCCTGTTCCAGATAAACCAAAAAAGATAGCTGTATCTTCATCTTTTCCAAGATTTGCAGAACAATGCATGGATAAAGTATTTTTTTGATGTGGTAAAATATAATTTAGAACTGAAAATATTCCCTTTTTAATTTCCCCTGTATATCCAGTACCACCAATAAGAATTATTTTTTTTGTAAAATCAATTATTGAAAAGTTGGAATTTCTAGTTCCGTCATTCTCGGGATCGGCAAGAAACCCAGGAGCATTAATTATATTCCATTCCGGTATAAAAGACTTAACGTTATCTTTTTTAACTTCATTAAACATATTACTTACAAAATGATTGGACCAAGGATATTCATTGACAGCTCTAATATTTAGTTGAAAAGTTTCTAAAGAACATGCGTAAACGTCTCTTACATATACTTCTTTCTTCTCTAAGTAATTCACTACTTTAGTATATAGAGCGTCAAACTTGTTCTTTTCAAACGGGATATTCACATTTCCCCACCATACGGTTTTGGTTGTTATCTCGTCTTTTACAATAAATCTATCTTTTGGAGATCTTCCCGTAAATTTTCCAGTTTGTACTGAAATGGCTCCTGAGGAAGATATTTTACCCATTTCATTTTTAATTGTTATCTCAGAAAGTATTTCCGGAGAAAGATTCCAGTGTGCAGTACCAATATTAGATAAGCCTAAATCTGATAAATTATCAAAATCTGGCACATTTCCAGTAGTTTTCATATTTT
>CAYREL010000174.1:0-3091 GCA_964423275.1 uncultured Flavobacteriales bacterium
ATTACCCATTTTACATTTACTGTATGGTCAAAATGTCTCATAGAATTTAAAAGTTCTAAGTCGCTCTTTTCCTTTTTAGGAAGATTGTCATAGAGACACCAAAGGTTCTTATTGTTGTATTTTTTCATAAAACCAATAAAATCATCCAAATATTTTTCTTCAAAAAGACGAATCATCGGACTCTTTTCACCAGTTTCATGATTTTTCCCAGCTGCTTGCCAATACAAATGTTCAAAAGCATGTTGAAAAGGTGTATTTCTATTAATTGTTTTTCTAAATCTATAATCAATTAAGTTAATTAGATCAGTACTCGCAAATTCAATCATTCTATATTGTGCACTTTGAAATCCACTAGCAGGTGCTAATGTTTTTCTGAACTTCATATATTGTTCCAAGTCCATTCCGTCTTTCATAATTCTAAAGGAACTACACAACATATCAAAGTATCGACTAATCCGCTCCAATCTTTCAGAAAAAAACTTTGTTGTAAGTTTTTTGCAAAAAGCCAATTGTTCAATCTCCCATAGAATCATCTTAAACAGTAATTCATTGATTTGGTGGTATACAATAAAAACCATTTCGTCTGGTAAATCCGTTCTCTGTACTTGAAGGTTCAATAATGCTTCTGGTTGAATATAGTCCCAATAGGTTAGTGGCTTAGCACTTTGAATTCCTTCTAGATAGACATCCGTATTGAGCCCCTTGTCAGAAAGAGCTTTTAAAGTATCTTTATTTAATTTGCTGTCCATTTATCTTATAATGTTCCTCTGTTTAGTTGCTCCCTTTCAATAGATTCAAATAAAGCTTTAAAATTTCCTGCTCCAAAGCCTTTAGCCCCCATTCTTTGAATAATTTCAAAAAACAAGGTGGGCCTATCTTCTACAGGTTTAGTGAAAATTTGCAAAAGATACCCTTCTTCATCTGCATCCACTAAAATGGCTAATTCTTCAAGTTCATCAATATTTTCATTCATTATTTTCATATGCTCTCCTAACCTTGTAGGAATTGCAGTATAATATTCTTTTGGCGGCGCCGATAGAAACTCAACTCCTCTTGATCTTAATTCTCTTACAGTCTTAATAATATCATCCGTTGCAATAGCAATATGTTGAACGCCGGGACTCTCGTAAAAGTCTAAATATTCTTCAATTTGTGATCTCTTTTTTCCTTTTGCTGGTTCATTCAACGGAAATTTAATTCTACCATTCCCATTACTCATCACTTTACTCATTAATGCTGAATATTCAGTATGAATCTGCTTGTCGTCAAAAGATAAGAAGTTTACAAACCCCATAACTTCCTCGTACCACTTTACCCAAGTATTCATTTCCCCCCATCCAACATTTCCAACCATATGATCTACAAATTTAAGCCCCACTGAGCTAGGATTATAGTCGGACTCCCATTTAATAAACCCAGGAAGAAAGTCGCCTTTATAATTCTTACGTTCGATAAATAAATGTACTGTTTCACCATAAGTGAAAATTCCAGATTTTATAACTTCCCCAAATTCATCACTTTCTGTAACTGGCTTTAAATAAGATTTTGCTCCTCTTTCAATGGTTTCCTCGTAAGCATTTTTGGCATCATCGACCCAAAGCGCTATTACTTTTACTCCATCTCCATGCTTTTTTACATGTTCACCAATTGGTGACTTGCTATTAAGGGCTGTAGTTAGAACTATTCTAATTTTATCTTGTTTTAATACATAAGAAACACGGTCCTTTAGTCCCGTTTCTAGCCCTGCATAAGCAAGTGACTGAAAGCCAAATGCTGTTTTATAAAAATGGGCTGCTTGTTTGGCATTTCCAACATAAAATTCAATATAATCTGTCCCTAAAAGAGGTAAAAAATCTTTGGCATCTTTAAATATTTTTTCTAGACTAAATTCGGTGTTTTTTAATTCTTTTTTCATTTAGGGTTAATCACTAATGCATCCAAGATTTATAATATTCTTTAATTTCAATTTCTAAAGCTTGTTCGGTTAGCTTTAGAGGCTTAAATGTATCTACCATAACTGCCAATTCTTCCGTAGATTTTTTACCAATACTTCTTTCGTATGCTCCAGGATGTGGACCATGTGGAATTCCTGAAGGATGTAAGGTTATTTGTCCTATTTCAATATCATTTCTACTCATAAAGTCTCCATCTACATAATATAGAACTTCATCAGAATCTATATTACTGTGATTGTATGGAGAAGGAATTGATTCGGGATGGTAATCATACATTCTAGGACAAAAAGAACATATTACAAAAGCAGGTGTTTCAAAAGTTTGATGAACCGGAGGCGGTTGATGTACTCTACCAGTAATTGGTTCAAAGTCATGAATAGAAAATGCATAAGGATAATTGTATCCATCCCAGCCAACTACATCAAAGGGATGAGATGCGTATATATAATCGTATAAAAATCCTTCTTTTTTAATTTTAATTAAGAATTCGCCTTTTTCATCGTGGGTTTCCAGGTCCGTAGGAACTCTTAAATCCCTTTCACAATATGGAGAATGCTCTAAAAGTTGCCCAAACCAGTTTCTGTATTTTTTTGGAGTGTATATAGGGTGAGAAGACTCAATTATAAAATGTCTATTGTCTCTGTCTTTAAAATCCATTTTATAAATCATTCCTCTTGGAATAACTAAATAGTCCCCACTTCCAAACTCTATTTTACCTAAGAGTGTTCTTAAAACTCCTTCTCCTTTATGAATGAATATCACTTCATCTGCATCTACATTTTTATAGAAAAAATCTTTAGAGTTTTCACTTGGATTTGCTAAATGTAGCGTCACGTCAGAATTAGTTAAAACAGGAACTCTAGATTTAAGAAAATTAGATTTTTTGTCTATTCCAAAACCTTTAAACCCTCTCATCTGCATATTGTTTTTTACAGCAACTTTTGGAGATATGTCTACTTTGTCCAATATTTCTTTTACTTCAGTAGGAGGATGAATGTGGTATAAGAGAGATGACATTCCCTCAAAACCAATGGTCCCAAAAAGTTGTTCGTAATGAATCTTATTACCACCATTTTTAAAGATAGTGTGTCTTTTGTGAGGAATATTACCAAGCTTATGGTATCTAGGCATAAAAA
>CAYREL010000175.1:0-3091 GCA_964423275.1 uncultured Flavobacteriales bacterium
TAATGCCAAGCCTAATTTTACAGCATGATTTACTAGTTCCTTATTAAATTTTGGTAATGTACCAGGATGGCCTAGTGAAATTGGTGAGGTTAGGGTGTTTGGCGAGGCTCCAAATTCATTTTTATCGCCACAATATGCTTTTGAATTGGTTTTAAGTTGAGCATGAATTTCAATTCCTATAACAGGCTCGTATTTTGATAATACATTTTCTAGCTCCATTTCTAAATAGATTCTAAGAGTTTCTTAATAAGTCTTGTCAAGTTTTGTTCCGCTTCAGATGCAACATTTTGAACATCCTGGTGTGTTACTTTTACAATTTTTCCTGGAACTCCTAAATCGGTTATTATAGATAATCCAAAACATGGAATCTGCATATGTCTTGCTGCAATAACTTCTGGAACCGTACTCATTCCAACCGCATCTGCACCTATTTTCCTTATGTAGGAATATTCTGCTGGTGTCTCAAGGGTAGGACCAGTCAGACCTGCATAAATTCCATTTACAGTTTTAATATTCAATTTTTCAGAAAGTGATTGAGCAAGGGCAATTAGCTTATTATCGTATGCATCGCTCATATCGGGAAATCTTGTTCCAAGTTCTTCAATGTTAGGGCCAATTAAAGGATTGCTTGGAAAAAGATTTATATGGTCATTAATAATCATAATATCTCCAATTTCAAAATTTGGATTAACTCCTCCTGATGCATTGCTTACAATTAATTTATTGATTCCTAAAAACTTCATTACTCTTATAGGGAATACAATTTGACTCATAGTGTAACCTTCATAAAAATGAAATCTACCTTGCATTGCAATTACTTTTTTATTCCCCAATAAACCAAATATTAATTTCCCTTGGTGTCCTTCTACTGTGGAAACAGGAAAGTTGGGAATGTCTTTGTAGGAGATAGATTTTTCTGTTTTAATTTCATCCACTAAACCGCCAAGTCCAGTCCCTAAAATAATGCCAATTTCCGGTTGAAAGTCAGTTGCTTTTTTTAAATACTCAACGCTGTTATGAATGAGCTCTAACATACTTCATAATTTTTTCTTCAAATTTATCTTTATTCCTTATAAAATCAATACTAACTTTCAAATAGTATACAGGAAAGTTCGATAATTCTTGAAATTCCTTCATTTTTTGAGCATCTTTCTCAGTAGTCAATATTATTATTTCGCTATTTTCTCTTTTGTAATTATCAATAATTTTATTTACATCCTTTTTTTGGTATTGAAAGTGGTCTTTATATTTAAGATGTTTAATTTGAATGTTTAACTTTTCTAAATATTCAATAATTGGTCTAGAATTTGCAATTCCAGTAACCAATAATACCCTCTTAAGGGATGATTTTTCAAGAGTTTTATTCCCATTTAAAGAAACTATTTTATCATAAATTATTTTACTAAAAAAAACCTCTTTTGTGAAATTTAGTTTTTTCTCTATTCTCTTAGATTCTTCCAAGGATAAATTTTCAGGACACTTAGAAATTACCACACAATCAGCTCTATTAATACCTTTCTTAGATTCTCTAAGAAGGCCAACAGGCATTATCCAATCTTTGTATATAGGGTTGTTGTAGTCACAAAGTAAAATATTAAAACCAATTTTAACGGTTCTATGTTGAAATGCATCATCAAGAATAATACAATTTACTTCTGGATGCTCCTTCATAATTTTATTTACTCCATTTACTCTTTTATGGTCTACTGCAACAATTTCTTTTGGTAAATTTTTTTTCATTTGTAGAGGCTCGTCTCCAACATCATCACAGTTGCTGTCTATACTTACATATTTAAATTTTTTTGTTTTTCTTCCATAACCTTTTGATAAAACAGCAATCTTAAAATTGTTTTGTAATAATTCAGAAATATATTGTGAATGTGGTGTTTTTCCTGTTCCGCCAACTGTAATATTTCCTACTCCAACAATTGGAATTTTAAATTTATTCTGCTTGAATATTCCAATCTCAAAAAATAAATTTCTAGTATTGGTAATTATCCTATACACCAATGATATTGGTAATAATATCCAATTGTACCATTTCATTGTTTTATATTTGAATTCATTTTTCAAATTATGATAGTCAAAGATGTAACAAAATATTTAGAAAAAATAGCTCCTTTGGATTTACAAGAGAGTTACGATAATTCTGGACTTCAAGTTGGGGATTACAATAGTGAGGTCAAAGGGGTATTGGTATCTTTAGATGTTACCCTAGAAGTTGTTGACGATGCTATTAATCAAAAATGTAACTTAATAGTAGCTCATCATCCAGTTATTTTTGGACAAATTAAAAATGTAATTAATAACTCATTAACAAGTTCTATTATTTTTAAAGCTATTAAAAACCACATAAACATTTATGCTATCCACACTAACTTGGACAATGTTCCAAATGGGGTAAATGCTAAAATTGCAGAGGTTATTGGCCTTAAAAGAAAAAAGATTCTTCTGCCAAAGCAAAACCTTCTAAAATTGGCAGTTTTTGTTCCAGAGTCTCATTCAGAAAAAGTTTCTCAAGCTCTTTTTAGTTCTGGAGCAGGAAATATAGGTAATTATAAAAATTGTATTTTTTCTTCTTTAGGAGAAGGAAGTTTTCTTCCTATTTCAGGTTCAAAACCTTATAAGGGAAAAGAAGGTAGGCTAGAAAAAGTAAAAGAAGAAAAATTAGAAGTTATTTTCCCAGATTATCTTCTTTCTGACATAACTCAATCTATGAATAGCGCTCATCCTTATGAAGAAGTTGCTTATGATGTTTTTAAACTTCAAAATAAATCTAAAACAGGCTCAGGGATGATAGGAGAATTAGAAGAGCCAATAGATGAACTAGAATTTCTAAATTTAATTAAGAAAAAGTTTCACGCAGCAGGAATCAGACATACTAAATTAATTAATAAGCCTATTAAAAAGGTTGCTATATGCGGTGGTTCTGGAAGTTTTTTATTGAAAAATGCTATGATTGAAAATGCGGATATTTTTATCACTTCTGATTATAAATACCATCAGTTTTTTGATGCTGAAAACAGAATTTTAATTGCTGATATTGGTCATTATGAGTCAGAACAATTCACAATAGATTTAAGAAGTGAAT
>CAYREL010000176.1:0-3089 GCA_964423275.1 uncultured Flavobacteriales bacterium
ATCCTTTAAAAGATCAGATTTTGAAAAACCAATTAAAAGAAAGCTTAAAAGATCAGGCAGAGAATAATATGATTGTTGATCTAGTAAGAAACGATTTAAGTAAAATCGCTCTAAAAAGCACTGTTAAAATGGAAGAGCTAAGAGAGGTTTACACATTTAAAAATATCCATCAAATGATATCCACTATTTCATGCGATATTTCTAAAAATGAAAAGATTTCTAGTATTTTAAAAGCTACTTTTCCAATGGGGTCTATGACCGGAGCGCCAAAAATTAAAGTAATGCAAATAATGGAGAATTATGAAATTTCAAAAAGAGGATTGTATTCTGGTTCTTTTGGAATTGTTTACCCCAATGGAGATTTTGACTTTAACGTAATAATTCGAACACTTATTTACAATAAAGCAAATCATTTATTATCTTTTCATGTAGGAGGTGCAATTACTATTAATAGCGACCCCAAGTTAGAATACGAGGAAACTTTAATAAAAGCAGAGGCACTATTTAAAGCATGTCAATAACTAATAATATTAATATAGACTTTTTAGCTTTTTTCAAGCAACAACAAATTAAAACAAATAGCAAGTTTTTAGTTGGTGTTTCTGGGGGAAGTGATTCAATGGCACTCTTAGATATTGGTTTAAAAGCTGGCTTAAATATTTCAGTGGCTCATGTAAATTACCAATTGAGAAATGAAGAAAGTGAAAGAGAAAGTTTCATTGTCAAACAATATTGTTTGGAAAATAAATTGAATTTCTACTACAAAGAAGCTAAAATTAATCTACTTAAAAATCTTCAAAACGAAGCTAGAATAGTTAGATACCAATTTTTCAATGATTTGGCAGAAGAAAAAAAAATGGATTATATCCTCACTGCTCACCACCAAAATGACAATCATGAAACTTTTCTTTTCAACGCTTTAAAAGGCAATGGGATAAGTAGTTTAAAAGGTATTCCAGAAAGAAATGGAATAATTTTAAGACCATTATTACAATTCACTAAGACTCAAATTTTAATATATATTCAAGAAAATAAAATTAAGTATGGAACAGACAGTAGTAATTTAACTTCAAAGTACGAGAGAAACTTTATTAGAAATGAGGTGTTTCAAAAACTTAGTAACAAATTTCCAAAATTTGAAGAAGGATTGACAAATTCTATAAATTTTTTAAGAGAAGATTATTCATTGCTAAATCAATTAGTAGATGAAATTATTCAACCACTTTTAAAGGAAAAAAAAGACCATACTTTGATTAATTTCAGCAACTATATTCCAAGACCAGCATGGTATCATTTCTTTAAAAAATTTGGATTCAATTATTCGCAAATTAATAATTGGTTAGAAACCAGTTCTCAAACGGGTAAGTTTATAGAAAGTTCTACACATCGTATTTCTAAAGACAGAGACAATTGGACATTATCAAAAAAGACAACTTATAAAAGAAGTGACAAAATATTTTACATTGATAAAAATGAAGCAATTGAAGTGCCTATTAAACTAACGTGCCATCTTTACGAAACTCTTTCATTAGAAAAGTCCAATAAGAATGTAGAGTTTTTCAATTTTTCTAAGTTACATTTTCCTTTAAAATTACGAAAATGGAAGAGTGGAGACAAAATTCGTCCTCTTGGAATGAAGGGAAATAAAAAAGTGAGCGATATTTTGATAGACTACAAGATCTCCATTTTAGAAAAAGAAAATATTTATGTATTAGAATCTAATAATGACATTGTATGGGTTATTGGGATTTTAATAAATGAGGTTTATAAGATTGACAATAATTGTAGTTTTTTTTACAAGATTGTTTTTCAAGAAAATTAAAATTTATAGTTATGGATACAACCTTTTATTATTGCTAACGTATGAATGAAAAAATATATAATTCGACTATTGCTTGAATACAAGGAATATCGTTGTAAATTTGCCAAAAATTTTGAATGAGTTTTAAAAATTTAAACTTCTTATTTTTTTATTGTTTCACCCTACTTATTAGCGGTGCTTTATTTTCTCAGGAAATGGAGTTCCCAGAAGACAAAGTCAAATACACAATAAATATTGTTCAAGAAGAATGTGTAGTTACTATTTTAGCTGATATCAATATTGAAGAAGGATGGCATATTAACGCAGCAAATCTTCCTTTGGAAAGTTTCTCAATTCCTACTGATTTGTACTTAGACACATCTTCAATGTTTATTAGTGAAGATACTATTTACGAACCTGTTTTTGAACATATTTACGACGATATAGCAAAAGAAGATTTATACTTACATGAAGGGAAAATTACTATATCCAGAAAAGTATTTGTTAAATCCGAAAAAGATTTTGTCATCAATGGGTTTTTTACATTTCAAACATGTGACGACAGCCACTGTTTGCCCCCTTTTGACGGCCCATTTGAAGTCAAAGTTAGGGGTTGTGATGTAGAAACACTAAATGAAATAAGTATTAATTCTCCCGAAGCTTCTCAAAATAAAGAAAAAACTATTTTAGACGATATAGAAAAAGGAGAGGAAGCAGTAGAAAAAGGAGAGGAAGCAGCAGACAACGAAATAACAGTTGATAAAGAAAGTTCTGAATTGGAAGGAAGTTCAAATAGCAAGGACAAATCAAATTCAAAATCTATTTTTTTAATTTTTATAATTTCTTTCCTTAGTGGGTTAGCAGCTCTAATTACTCCATGTGTATTTCCAATGATCCCTATGACTGTCAGCTTCTTCACCAAACAATCTCAAGACAAAGCATCTGGAGTTAGAAATGCAATACTTTATGGAATAAGCATCATAATCATATATGTGCTACTGGGCACTATAATAACTGCCTTATTTGGCGCAAGTTTTCTAAATTCCCTTTCTACAAATATTTACTTTAATTTATTTTTCTTTGTTCTATTAATTGTATTTGCTATTTCATTTTTAGGTGCATTTGATATTAATCTTCCAAACACTTGGGTTACCAAAGCAGATTCTGCTTCTAGTAAAGGAGGCTTTTTAGGAATATTCTTTATGGCATTTACTCTTGCTCTTGTTTCATTTTCTTGTACTGGCCCTATTGTAGGAACACTTCTTGTAGAATCTGCAACAGTTGGTGG
>CAYREL010000177.1:0-3074 GCA_964423275.1 uncultured Flavobacteriales bacterium
ACTTGATCGCAAGCGCATATTATTACTTTACCCTCTGGTAAATAAGTATATTCAACGTCATCTATCATAACTTGTCGTTTTCATAGTGTTTTTAATAACTAACACGGCTTCATCAATTTTCATATTTCCTTATTCGTTTTTGAAAATTTATATTTTATTTGATACCTCGTATGGGGATACTTTTGCATACTAGCAAGAACCAATCCGTGCATTTTTCATGCAAATTATAAATCAATTTCTTTAAATTGGTTAATTAGCTCTTGCTAGCTTTTAGTTTTGAATATTTTAATCTACTTATCAACTTGAAGGAGCTCAAGTTTATTTTTAACCTCTAGTGAAAGTTGATGATCAATGGAAGTTGTAGATATAGTATGTGTAAGTTATGTGCATAAGGCTAGTAAGCTTATGTAAAAGTTTATCGCATTCAAACGCTGTTAAACTAAGTTATTAGCTAAGAAAATAGATCAATATGGATAAAAAAATACTGGTGATCTGCCAAAGCCATCACCAACTTGAAAAAGGCTTATATATTCAAAAGGTTATTCCATCAACCGTGGATGTTGTATTCATCAACCAGAAACTAAATCTATCGTCTATAGCATTGCTAGAAAATGTTAATTCATATAAATCTTTTGAGCCACTCTCCTCAAAGATTGATGAGTATGACAAATTCATTTTTTTTTCTATGGTCCCTTCTCAACAGCTATTTGCTCTAATGCAAAACATCAGAAGAGCAAAAAAAATAATTATTGCTATTCAAGAAACGCATCAACTTAGTATGCATCTTGGAGTTGTTAACAATTTGATATTTTCGGTTGATATTATTTTTGCAGCATCAGACCTAGAGAAAAAAACCTTAGATCAATTGCAGCCGAATGCAAAAATCTATTCTATTGGCTGGCTTTTTCAAGATGGGTATAAAGCATTTATTAGCGCTCTCTATCAACCTAGCAATCTAAAAGAGATAACCAAACATGCTCTAATAATTTTTTCAGCTCCCACCAATATAACTACCTCAAGCAAAGAATCTTTCCGAGTAAGAAAAAATATTCTGCACTTTTTGAACAAAAAATATCAAAATTTAAAGTTAGTAATTAAGCTTCATCCCTTAGAAAATAAATCATTATTTAAAGAGTATGTTCGTATAAATTGTATTGAAAATATTAGTTTTGCAGAAGAAAACCAGAGCCTCTTTAGGCTCAGCAAAAATGCTTCTGTCATTGTTACCTCGAATGAAACGCAAGCATTTATTGATTTAATTGAAGATGACAGAGAATTTATTTTATATGAGCTGGGTAAGGAGAATTTTATCTCGCAGTACTTTAGTAGGAGTTGTTCAGACTTAACAGAAATCAATGGAGTAAAATTTTATTCATTACTTAAGCATTCAAGTAAAATCGCAGGATTCAAAGATTTGTATTGTAAATCTGATGGAGAGGCTATTAATTATTTCCTTGAGATCATACAGCAGCAGACTAAGGCAGGCATTCACAATGATAAAATGGAGATAGCTGCCTGGAATTATGTTTACGGGCTAAGTTCTGATTTTAAAAAAATTATAAACTGCGAGAGCTCAGCTCTTGCTAGCAATTTAAAAAAAATATTTGACTCGCAGGAAACGTTTGATCTGAGGAAGCTGGATAAAGCTCTCAATTCACTACCTAAAAGAACTGCGATAACTTTAATCATGCTGAAAATATTTGTTGATAACGATAAAATACAGATAAGCTTATTAAAGGATTTTACTGAGCTAATGTTCAGCCCTCATATCATTCAATATTTTGCTATTGACTCTATTCGCTTTGAATTCTATTTGCGTAATAAAGGACTTGCACAATATATTCCGTTTGAATCAAATAGTCTGCTTGAGGTAACCAAGGCATCCTTCTCTAAAAAATCATTAATCATGAAAGCTGTCTTTATTATAGAAAAATCAGTAAAAGATTTGAGATCAGGACTAATTAGAAGATTTGCATACTATTTAATAGATTTAACTATTAGCAGCATTAAGACTTATACAAATTAACTCAATATGTGTTTCAGCTTATTATGGATATCAGGTCTTATGAATTTTTTCTGCATGGCATTATCTAGCTCTTGGCTAGTAATAATATTTTCAGATAGACAAAGTGCTAGCTCCTTAAAAAAGAAATCAGTAACTGCTTGATGGGGATGCTCTCTTCCCTTTGTTAAGTCTTTTCCAAAGAGTTTATAAATAGGTGCTCTAGGTATGTATTTAAATAGAGGGGGAATTGTAGAATTTAAACTTAAGCCAGCTCTCCAAGGTTGTGTAATTTTTTCAGTAGTGTGCAATAAAATAGTATTGAGATTAATTTGATCAAATTCATTCCATTTTTTATCTAACTCTCCAATTGATTCTTTTTCTAGCCTAAGATTAATCAGGTCATCATAATCAATTTCTCCAAGATGCAACTGATTTATAAAGTTCTCTAGAGACCAATGGAGAAAATTCTCGCATGAAATTAGCATTGCGCTTGAAGCCCAGGAGTTTTTTTGCAACCCTTTTCTTGCATAAATTGAATGTCTTTCAAAATCAAAGTTGATCAAGCTTTCGATGCCCTCCTGGACTTGAAAGATGTCTGGATCAATAACTAATGCTTTTCCCTGGAATCCCATTAAAAATGGAATATGAAATCTTAGCAATGTAAACGACTGCATATCATTTTTGTTAAATTCAACCATCTTGCCCCATCTAAGATAGGGTTTCATAAAAAAACGTTTTAATGAAGGAATTTCAGATTCTGATAGAATCACCACATCATTTGCAGAAAATTGAGACCTGTTAATAATTGTATTTTTAGCAACTTTGGCGCCAATCATTTGATTGTCATTCGTGCATATAAAGATTTTCATTAGTAATAAAAGTATAAATTAAAATAAGAAATTGTAGTCAATATTAAATTTCAAGTAACTTTCTTGCCAAAAGGTCTTCGAATAAAGCAAGTCTATCATTACCAAAAAACATGTAGTTATTATAAAAAAAGGTAGGTGAGCCAAACCCTCTTCTATCAATTAGCTCATCAGTATTAAAAATTAAAGTATTTTTTGCGTCG
>CAYREL010000178.1:0-3068 GCA_964423275.1 uncultured Flavobacteriales bacterium
TGATGTATTGGATTTTTAAGATATTCTCATACCTTTGCAAGCCGAAAAATCAATAAATAAAATAAAATGCCAACGATACAGCAGTTAGTAAGAAAGGGTAGACAAACTAAAATAAAAGTTAGTAAATCTATTGCATTAAATTCTTGTCCACAGAGGAGAGGTGTGTGTGTCAGAGTATACACAACTACTCCAAAAAAACCAAACTCTGCAATGAGAAAAGTTGCCAGAGTTAGACTTACCAACGGAAAAGAAGTAAATGCCTATATCGGCGGCGAAGGACATAATTTACAAGAACACAGTATTGTTTTAGTAAGAGGCGGAAGAGTAAAAGATTTACCAGGTGTTAGATACCATATAGTTAGAGGAGCTTTGGATACAGCAGGTGTAGAAGGAAGATCACAAAGAAGATCAAAGTATGGTACTAAAAAAGTTAAAAAGAAATAACTTATTAGATGAGAAGAAGAACAGCAAAAAAGCACATTATTTTACCAGACCCTAAGTTTAAAGACACTGAGGTTACAAAATTTGTGAATAGTCTTATGGTAGACGGAAAGAAAAATATTGCATTCAATATTTTTTATGATTCTATAGCTATAATTTCTGAAAAAACCTCAGAAGACGGTTTGGAGATATGGAAAAAAGCAGTAGCAAATATTACACCAGCAGTTGAAGTAAAAAGCAGAAGAGTAGGTGGAGCAACATTCCAAATTCCTACCCCAGTAAGAGATAGTAGAAAAAGATCTTTAGCTATCAAATGGCTAATCGGTTTTTCACAGAAAAGAAACGAAAAGACCATGAGTGAAAAATTAGCTGGAGAAATTATGGCTGCATCCAAAGAAGAAGGAGCTGCATTTAAGAAAAAAGAAGACGTTCACAGAATGGCAGAAGCCAACAAAGCATTTTCACACTTCAGGTTTTAATAGACATGGCAAGAGATTTAAAATACACAAGAAACATAGGAATTGCAGCACACATAGATGCTGGAAAGACTACTACGACTGAAAGAATTCTATATTATGGTGGAGTAAGCCATAAAATCGGAGAAGTTCATGATGGTGCTGCTACAATGGATTGGATGGAGCAAGAACAAGAAAGAGGTATTACAATTACTTCTGCTGCAACTACACTTAATTGGAATTATAGAGAGCAAGAGTACCATGTTAATATTATTGACACTCCTGGACACGTTGATTTCACCGTTGAAGTGAATAGGTCTTTGAGAGTTTTGGATGGTTTGGTATTTTTATTTAGTGCAGTTGACGGTGTTGAACCCCAATCGGAGACTAATTGGAGATTAGCAAATAATTACAACGTTCCTAGAATTGGATTCGTAAATAAGATGGACCGTCAAGGCGCTGATTTTCTTAATGTTTGTAAGCAAGTCAAAGAAATGTTAGGAAGTCATGCTTTGCCATTGCAAATAAATATTGGTTCTGAAGACGATTTTAAAGGAGTAGTTGATTTGATTAATTTCAAAGGAATTGTTTGGAATGAAGATGATATGGGTATGACATTCAAAGAAATTGAAATCCCAGAAGATATTATTGATGAAGCTAGAGCTCTCAGAGGAGAGTTATTGGAAGCTGTTGCTGAATTTGACGATAATTTATTAGAAAAATATTTCGAGGATGAGAATTCTTTGACAGAAAGAGAAATTTTGGATGCCCTAAGAGAAGCTACTATTGCAGGTAAAGTTGTTCCTATGATGTGTGGTTCTGCTTTTAAAAATAAGGGTGTACAAACAATGTTAGATATGGTTATGGAAATTCTTCCATCACCCTTAGACATCAAAGCTATTTCAGGAACAGATCCATATACTGGAGAAGAAATTTCTAGGCAACCATCTATAAATGAACCTTTTAGCTCATTGGCTTTTAAAATTGCTACGGATCCATTTGTTGGTAGATTATGTTTTACTAGAGCTTATTCTGGTAAATTAAATTCTGGCTCCTATGTTTACAATACTAGAACATCTAAAAAAGAAAGAATTTCTAGAATTTTTCAAATGCATGCTAACAAGCAGAATCAGATTCCTTCTTTAGATGCTGGAGATATTGGTGCATTGGTTGGATTTAAAGACATTAAGACTGGTGATACTCTTTGTGATGAGAAAAAGCATATAGTTTTAGAATCAATGGACTTTCCAGAACCAGTAATTGGTTTGGCAATTGAGCCTAAGACTCAAGCAGACGTAGATAAGCTTGGTTTAGCTCTTTCAAAATTAGTTGAAGAAGACCCAACTTTTAGAGTAAAAACAGATGAAGATTCTGGCCAGACTATTATTTCTGGAATGGGAGAATTGCATCTAGATATAATTTTAGACCGTTTAAGAAGAGAATTTAAAGTTGAGTGTAATCAAGGTGCACCTCAAGTAGCTTACAAAGAAGCAATTAGTTCATCTACTGAACATAGAGAAGTCTACAAAAAACAATCTGGTGGTAGAGGTAAATTTGCTGATATAGTTTTTACCATTGAACCTGGTGACGCTGAAAAGCCTGGTTTAATTTTCACCAACAAAATTAAAGGTGGTAATATTCCTAAAGAATATATTCCTTCTGTGGAGAAGGGATTTAAAGATGCCATGAATAATGGTGTTTTAGCTGGATACCCAATTGATAATATGCAAATAACCTTAACAGATGGATCTTTTCATGCGGTTGATTCCGATGCACTTTCTTTTGAACTTTGTGCTAAGATGGCTTACAGAGCTTCTCTTCCAAAGTGTAATCCGGTTATTTTAGAGCCAATGATGAAAATTGAGGTCGTAACACCTGAAATCAACATGGGGGATGTTGTTGGGGATTTAAATAGAAGAAGAGGTCTTATTGAAGGAATGGACGATAGAGCAGGTTCTAAAGTGGTTAAAGCAAAGGTCCCTCTTTCTGAAATGTTTGGATATGTAACCCAATTAAGAACAATTACATCTGGTAGAGCAACCTCAAGTATGGAATTTTCTCATTATTCAGATGCTCCTAAGAGTATTTCTGAGGATGTAATTGCTAAATCTAAAGGTGAAGTAACAGCTTAACAAAAATCATTATGAGTCAAAGAATAAGAATAAAATTAAA
>CAYREL010000179.1:0-3066 GCA_964423275.1 uncultured Flavobacteriales bacterium
TAGTTTCTACCAATCCTGGTTTAGAATTTTCTGGTTTTACTCAAATTGTCCATAGTTGTAAAAATATTCCCCAACAATGGATTGGATTCACTGCTAATATTGACCCTTTGGAAATTCTAATTCCTATAGAACTTGATTCAAGCACCAAAAATTCTAATTTCAATAATGTTTTTTCTGGTCTTGTATTTAACAATACTGATTCATTGTCTCTGTATTCTTCGTTTTTATCTTCTAAAACCAATGACAATCATATAGGAATGATTAATGCAGATGGGTTTTTAAAGTATAATTCTAAAAGAAAGGAATACCAATTGTCCAATTCCGAAAAATTAATAGAGTATACTATGCCTGGGAATTACACCTCTCTTAATATAGAAAATTGCAGATTGAAATCTGATGGTGTTTTTAATTTTGCAATTGATTTAGATCAGATTTCTTTACAACCAGCAGGAGAAATAAAATTCAATCCTAAAAAATGGGAAACGGACTTTAAGACCTCTACCTTACTTAACTTCCATTTCAGTGCAGATGCATTAGACAAACTAGCAAAGACAATATTGGAATTTCCAGAGTTAAGATCTTTAGATTATCAGAACTCTTATTATGAAAAAGCCTTAAGTGAATTTACTTCAAAAGATGAATCTGATGCAATGATTTCCTCTCTTAACATAAATGGTAAAATAAAGAAATTCCCTGAAAAACTAGAAATCCCTATGTTTTTAGGAGACATAAGATATAAGTGGAATTCTAATAGAAAGGCCTATGTTTCTTATGGTGATATTGGCATTGCAAATATCAATAAAAGACAAGTAATGAAATATGTTAAAGGAAAAATTGTTATTTCTAGAAAGCTAACTGGTAATGAAATCACTGTTTATCTACAACTAGATAAAGATAATTTCTATTATTTTAATTACAAAAAGGGATTGATGACAACCTTCAGTTCTAATGAAGAATTTAATAAAACTATCTCTGAAACTAAAAAAGACGAGACCAAAAGCAAGAAAAAAGGAAAGCAAGACTATCAATACGTTTTAGGTGCAGCAAAAGATGTAGCACCGTTTGTTGCTACTTATATGAAATAGAATGCAGAATATATTTGAATTAAATAATTTGTTTGCTATTTTGTTATCCTATTTTATTGGATCTATTCCATCCGCTATATGGATAGGTAAATGGTTTTTTGGAATAGACGTTAGAGATTATGGAAGTAATAATGCAGGGGCAACTAATACTTTTAGAGTTATTGGAAAGACTGCTGGATTTACAGTTTTATTTATTGATATTTTAAAGGGTTGGGTTTCGGTTAAAATTCTAACTTCTTTTTTACTTTGTTCACCTGATAGCGTTGAATTTATAAATATGCAGATTGTTGTTGGTATCACAGCATTTTTGGGCCACGTTTTTCCAATTTATGAGAAGTTTCAAGGTGGTAAAGGGGTAGCTACTTTAATGGGGATAATTCTAGCTATTAATTTCTCTGCTGCAATTGGCTGTGTAGTTATATTTCTATTGATATTTATTTTTACAAATTATGTTTCTTTAGGCGCTATAATAGCTGCTATTTCTTTTCCAATTATTACCATTTTAATTATAAGAGTAGAATCCATTTCTCTAATTTACTTTTCAATTTTTATATCGATATTAGTACTTTTCACTCACAAACCTAATATTTATAGGCTCTTGAGTAAAAATGAAAATAAAATGAATATTAAGCTTAAAAAAGACTCTACTAATTGAATTCGATTAAGACATATGGGTTTTTATTTTTCATTGTTTTCAGTTTTAATATAACAGGACAAGAGAATTTCAAAAATGAAGGGGAGAGAATCAAGTATGCCAATAATTTATTTGAAGAACATAAATTTATTGAGGCCGAACCTCATATGTCTAACTTTTTAAGTAATAAAAACAACTCAGAATATAATTTTAAATATGGAGTATGTGTTTTATTTAAATATGCGGATAAGTCTAAATCTATTCCTTATTTAAAAAAGGCTATAAAAGACCCTGAAGTTGATCCAAGAGCTTATTTTTATTTGGGAAGGGTATACCACTATAATTATCTATTTCAAGATGCTTTAAACCAGTACAAAAAATACAAATCTCTAGCCAATTCCAAACAAGCCAAATCACTAAAGTTGGAGATGTATATAAACATGTCTAAAAATGGTCAATCGTTAATGAAAAACCTTTCTGACATTGTGGTGATAGATAAAAAAACTACTTCAGTTGATAAGTTTAACTACAGTTACGATTTGAAAGATATTGGTGGAAGAATCTTAGTAACAGAAGAGTTTCAAACCAAAATAGACAAAAAAAAGAACCATAAATCAATTATATATTTCCCACCTCTAAACCAAGATATTTTATTCTATTCCAGTTATGGAGAAGTTGGAGATAATGGTTTAGATATTTATTTCAAAAAACGATTGTCTGGTGGAGGATGGTCATCCCCGAAAATTCTTCCAGAAAATATAAACTCTCCTTACGATGAGGATTTTCCTTTTTTAAATTCTAATGGAACCACTTTTTATTTTTCATCCATGGGACATAATTCTATGGGAGGCTATGACATATTTAGATGTAATTACGATGCAACTACTAATGACTTTGGTCCAATTTCTAATCTTGATTATAAGATAAATAGTACAGATGATGACATTCTATATTTAGTAGATAAAAACAATAAAAATGCTATTTTTTCTTCTAAAAGATTTTCGGAAGGAGGAATGATTGATGTATACAATGTAAAGGTTCAGCTTTTACCTATGCAAAACATTATAATTTCAGGTAGTTTTAAAAATTCTATTCTTGCAGAAGATTACCAAGCAAATATTAAAGTGCAAGATGTAAGAACCAATAAATTAATAGGTTCCTACAATGTAAATAATGAGTCAAATTATAATATACTGTTACCAAATTCGGGGAAATATAAGTTTATTGTCGAAACTCCTGAAAGTGAGAAAATTCATGCAGGTTTAGTAGAAGCCCCACCTCAAACAGAGTTAAAAGCATTAAAACAAGAAATTGAATTGGTTAAAATTACTGGTGAAGAGAAATTGA
>CAYREL010000180.1:0-3047 GCA_964423275.1 uncultured Flavobacteriales bacterium
TAAAAAAAATGGTTCCTTATGTTACTTCTTCATCTAGTGGATGGATGACTTTTAGAGGTGCTAGAAGAAGAAGAGCTATTGACAGAGGATTTGTACTTTCAGATCATGTAGATTGGAAAGATTTAATTCAGACTATTGAAGATACTGAAGCAAAAAATATAGTATGTACCCATGGTTATAAAAATATTTTCTCTAGGTATTTAAATGAGAATGGGTACAACTCCTTTATAGAAAACGCTCCTTTTCAAGAGGAAGAAACAATTGAAATTAATGTTTGATTTTGCAGACTTAGTAGAGCAGATTGATAAAACCAATAAAACCAATCTAAAAGTTAAAGCATTGGAGAAGTTTTTTTCTAATGCATCAGACCAAGATAAGGTTTGGGCAATTGCTTTATTTTCTTCTAAAAAACCTAAAAGATCTGTTAAGACATCCGATTTAAGAGTATATGCTGCACAAATGGCTAAAATTCCATTATGGCTTTTTGAAGAAAGCTACCATATAGTTGGTGATTTGGCAGAAACTATTGCACTTGTAGTTCCAGAATCTAAAGAAAGTGTTAAACCACCTACTTTAACACAATTGATAAAAGAAATAAAAGAATTAAAAAATTTAGATGAATTAAAGCAGCGTGAATATTTAATTAACAGATGGAATCATTTAAATTACTATTCAAAATTTGTCTTTAATAAACTTATTACCGGAGGATTTCGTATTGGAGTTAGTCAAAAGTTAATTACAAAATCCATAGCCAATGTTACTGGAATTGAACAAGATACAATTGCTTATCAAATCATGGGTGATTGGAATCCTGAAGATACTACATATAAGCAATTAATTTTGTCACCTAGAAAGGAAGATTTTATTTATAAACCTTACCCTTTTTATTTAGCAAATCCTTTAGATCAAGATCTTGAAAAGTTAGGTTCATGTTCTAATTGGGTTTATGAAAATAAGTGGGATGGAATAAGAGCTCAATTAATAAAGAGAAATGATGAAGTAATGATTTGGTCTAGGGGGGAAGAACTAATTAGCAAACAATTCCCCGAGCTTTTAGAGATGGGTAATTTTTTAGATAATGGCACTGTTATCGATGGAGAAATACTTCCATTTAAAAATGGTAAAATAGGATCTTTTAATGATTTACAGAAAAGGTTGGGCCGTAAAAATGTCGGAAAAACAACTCTTGAAAATAGTCCTGTAATTTTAAAAGCTTACGATTTATTAGAATTAAATAGTTTAGATATAAGAAATCAGAAATACATAGACAGAAGAAAATCTCTAGGAAAGATAGTTTTATCTCTTGAAAATGAAAAGCTTCAACTCTCTAAATATTACGTGTTTAATAACTGGAAGGAAGTACAAACAGCCCATTGTCAATCAAGGATTAATAAAAGCGAGGGCTTAATGGTTAAAAATCTAAATGCAATTTATAAAGTTGGAAGAAAAAAAGGAGATTGGTGGAAATGGAAGGTAGATCCATTAACCATTGATGCAGTTTTAACTTATGCTATGAGAGGACATGGTAGAAGAGCTAATTTATTTACAGACTATACTTTTGCTCTTTGGAAAACAAATAACAATGGGGATAGAGAGCTTGTTACTTTTGCCAAAGCTTATTCTGGTTTAACTGATAAGGAGTTTAAAAAAGTAGATGCTTTTATTAAGAAAAACACTTTGGAAAGATTTGGGCCAGTAAGAAGTGTACAAGCTAAATTAGTATTTGAAATAGCTTTTGAAGGAATTGCAAGTTCTTCTAGACATAAATCGGGTGTTGCTGTAAGATTTCCTAGGATTTTAAGGTGGAGACAAGACAAAACTATAAAAGATGCCAATTCTATTAACGATCTTAAAAGTTTAATTCATGAGTGACTACTCAAATTTTAAAAATTGGATAGTAAAATGGATGGATTCTAAAGATTGGAAACCACAAAAGTTTCAGTCTGAAGCATGGAAGGAAGTATTAAAGGGGCAATCAGGTTTAATTAATGCACCTACAGGATCTGGAAAAACACTTTCATTACTTCCCGCAATTCTTTGGCCTACTGTAAATAATTCTAAAAAAACCAATCATTTAGTTTGTTTATGGATAACTCCACTTAGGTCATTGTCCCAACAAATTAAGATTTCAATTGAAGAGTTTTTAATGGATAATAATTTAAATCTTTCAGTTGGGGTTAGAAATGGAGATACTTCGGCTAAAGAAAGAAATAAGCAGCGCAATAAACTTCCTAATATTTTAGTGACTACACCTGAGAGTTTGCAATTAATAATTTCTTCAAAGGATTGGAAGAATAAATTCTCATTTCTAAAAACGGTGGTAGTAGATGAATGGCATGAATTAATAGGTTCTAAAAGAGGAGTTCAAGTAGAATTATGTTTAGCTGCAATAAGACATTTTAATTCCAGTACTTCCATCTGGGGAATATCTGCTACTATTGGAAATATTGAGCAAGCAAAAGATGTATTGTTGGGAAATTTTAAAAATGAAAATAATGGTGTTCTAATTAAATCCAATATCAAAAAAAAGATACAAGTTAAATCTATTGCACCAAAAGAAATAAAGCATATGCCTTGGAGAGGACACTTAGGAATCAATCTCACACCTGAGTTAATTCCAGTTCTAAAAAAAAGTAAATCGACTCTAATATTTACCAATACTAGATCTCAATGTGAATTGTGGTACCAGAAACTTCTTGAAAAAATGCCTGAATTGGCAGGGGATATGGCCATGCATCATGGAAGTATTGATAGAAATATTAGACTTTGGGTAGAAGATGCTGTTAGAAATGAAAAAATAAAAGTAGTAGTTTGTACTTCAAGTTTAGACTTGGGAGTAGATTTCCACCCTGTAGAGTCGATTGTTCAAATTGGTGGTCCAAAGGGAGTTGCAAGATTTATTCAAAGAGCGGGTAGAAGTGGACATAGACCTAATGAAGTTAGTAAAATATATTTTTTACCAACACATGCTATTGAACTAATTGAAGCAGCAGCATTAAACAAAGCAGTTAAAAAAGATTTTGTTGAGCAAAGAAATCCTTATTTGT
>CAYREL010000181.1:0-3034 GCA_964423275.1 uncultured Flavobacteriales bacterium
AAATGAAAAATGTGACCAACTAGCGGTAGAAGCTTCAGATTTCAAAGAATTATTGGTTGACAAGGGCTACGAACAATCGATTGATTCAAACCCACTTTTTTAAAAATGAAAGCTATACAGCTAATAAAATACGGTTCTTCACAAGATTCCTTTGAAATCAATGAAATTCCAATTCCAAATTTGATAAACAAGGAAGACGTACTCATAAAAGTACATGCATTTGGAATTAATTTTGCAGATATTATGGCAAGAAAAGGCTTATATAGGGCTTCCCCTGCTTTGCCAGCTGTATTAGGTTATGAAGTTGTTGGAATTGTAGAAAAAACTAAAGACCCTAATAACAATCATTTAATTGGGAAAAGGGTACTTGCATTAACAAGATTTGGAGGTTATGCTCAGTATGCAGTAACTACAGCTCTAGGTTTAGTTGAAATTCCAAAGTCCGTGAAAAATGGCATAGCCTTAGCCTTAGCTACTCAATATTGTACTGCTTTAATGGCAGTTCAAAAAACTGATTTAGAAAAAAATGATTTGGTTTTAATTCATTCTGCAAGTGGTGGAGTTGGCACAGCCTTAACCCAGCTTTTAAAACAAAAAGGGTGTAAAATAATTGGACTCACCAGATCTGAATCCAAAATGACTTATTTGAAGAGTAATGGAGTAGATTTTCCAATTGACACCACTAAAAAAGAGTATAATCTTCAAATTCAAGAAGCATTTCCCAACCAAAAGGTCAAAGGGGTTTTTAATTCTGTAGGTGGCAAAACATTTAAAAAAGACATGCAATTATTAGACAATACTGGGACTTTAGTTTTCTTTGGAATTTCAGATAGAACAAATCAAAAAAAAGGACTTTTCCAAACTATTTTGCAAATGTTTAAAATCGGAAAAATTCATCCGGCCATGCTCATTTTAAAATCACAAACTATTGCCGGATTAAATCTTTTAGAAATAGCAGATAAAAACCCTCAACAACTACAAAAGGCATTAAAAGAGTTAATTTCTTTGTTAGAGAATATAGCAATTAACCCTGTTGCAGCAAATGAATTTTCCTGGGAAGAAATTTCAAAGGCACATTTTGGAATGGAGAATGCTCAATTTACAGGAAAAACCTATGTAAATATCTTAGATTAATGAAAAGAGTATTGGTTCTGTTTATAATTTTCATCTCAGGTGCTGGAGTTATAATTTTTCTAAATCTAGAATGGCAAAACGACAGAAAATTACCTGTTTATCAACCAAATGATATAAACCCAGAACTAGTAGATTCCACACTTCACGGAAGAGGAAGAGGGATAGACGGAGGAGATCATAAAATTTCTGACTTTGAACTCTTTGATCAACTCAATCAAAAAGTCACTAAAAAAATAATGCTAGATAAAATTGTTTTGGCAGATTTTTTCTTTGTTTCCTGCCCTTCCATTTGCCCCAAAATGACTACTAATTTGTTAACAATACACAAACATTTCAAGCTAGATAGTTCAGTGTTAATTCTATCCCATACTGTGTGGCCCGAAGTAGATAACGTGAATGTTCTTTACAGATATGCTGAAAAATATGGTGTAGACCATAAATATTGGAGATTTTTAACGGGGAAAAAACAAGAACTTTACCGATTAGCAAGACAAGATTACTTGGTAGTTCCTGACATAAACGATCCAAATTTTCAGCATGGGAGTGACGCAGATTTTATTCATACTGAGAATATTGTTTTGATAGATCAAAAACAAAGAATAAGAGGTTTTTATGACGGAACAAGTGCAACCCAAATGCAACAAGCTATTGAAGATATAAAGCTTCTAAAAAAAGCCTATAATTAAATGTAGGTTTTTAATTTCTTAGTCAAATAATAAAAAGGAATGGTGTCCAAAATAGCTATCACCATCTTAAAAACGTATCCAGATATTATAAAATAAATTAAAGAGTGGGTGAGCTCCCCATCTATTGTTTTTGGCAATCCATCTACCACAAAATGGGTTATTAATATTACTGCTGTACTATCTACTAATTGACTAATAAGGGTAGAAACATTATTTCTTAACCAGAGCTTTTTACCTCTTGTTTTACTTTTTAAATAGTGAAATATATTTACATCAATAAACTGGGCACTTAAATAGGCAATCATAGAGGCTAAAGTTGCTCCCATACTTAATTTTCTTATGTGGTAAAATGCATATTCAGAGTGTATAAATACCTCGTTATTTTTAATTTCATAGAGTGGGGAGTTAGTCAATATTTGCTCTGGAGGGTCTAATATTCCAGCAAGCCAAATAAAGAACATAACCCAGATATTTAGAGCAAGCCCCATCCAAACTACCCAGTTCGCTCTTTTTTTGCCATAAAGCTCGCTTATAAGGTCTGTACACAAAAAGGTAATTGGATATGGGAGGACTCCTATGGCAATAACAAATGGAACTTCGAAACCTGAAAAATTAAAGGAATAATCTATGAACTTAGATGTGCCAAGGATGTTTAATAGGGTTATTGAACCCAAAAAGAACCCCGACAAAATGAGAAATATTATGGCTTTATTTGATTCTTTTTTATGCAATATAGGGGTGTTTAATTTTTTTGCTTTAGCAAATTTATTTTATTCTTAAATATAAAACTTATATGTATTTTTAAGTAATTGTTTCAAATTATAAATGATAAAAATAGCTTCTATTCAAGCCAATATTATTTGGGAAAATCCTAAAGCCAATAAGTTGGAATACGATAAATTATTTCAATCCTTAGAACCTGTAGACTTAGTAATTTTACCAGAGATGTTTACCACTGGGTTTTCAATGAAGACTGAAAATATTGCTGAAAACATTTCTGGAGACACACTGTTATGGCTGCAAGAGCGCTCTAAAAGCTTAGACACATGTATATTAGGAAGCCTACCTATAAAAGAAAACAACAAATTTTTCAACAGGTTATATGTTGTAAAACCAAATGAAATTCAATACTACGATAAAAGATATCTTTTTTCAATGGCTTATGAAGACAGACATTATTCTAAAGGGAAAAAAGAACTAGTTTTTGAATTAAA
>CAYREL010000182.1:0-3007 GCA_964423275.1 uncultured Flavobacteriales bacterium
CTGGAGATGTTTGGTTAAGTGTTTGGAATACTGTAGTGAAAACAGGTTTAAAAAATCTTCAGAAAAAGACAGTTCACAGAAGAAATTGGCAACCTAATATTTTACTTTTTAGTGGAGGAACTGCAAATAGGCCACATTTAATAGACTTCGGAAAATCAATTATTGGAAGAGCTGGAATGGTATCTAATTTTGATTTGATTGAAACAAAATCTGCAAAAGTTTTATTTCCAAAGTCTCATCAAAACACCAAAGATGATTTGATAATAGACGATTCTATTTTTCATAGGAAGTTATACTGTCAAAATATATTTAAAGGAATCGAATCTATAGCTACAACTTATGGATTTTCAGGTGTTGAGCCAAATACTGTGTTGATGGGTTGGGCTAAGAATACCAAAGATCCAATATGGTTTAGTGAAATGACTCAGAAACTTAAAGACTTAGATTACAACATACTGTATTTAGATTACGATGAGAAAAGAGGATTTGGAAATTTTAGTTCCATTGATTTATGGTGGAATGGGTTTAATAAAGAAAATGAATTATCTCTTCAATTAGTTAAGTTTTTAAGATCTTCAAAAAAATGGAAAAAAGCTGTTCTCAAAATATACTTTGTCAATTCAAAAAATACTAATCCTGAAGAAATTGAAGCTAGAATAAGCTCAATCATTGATAGAAAACGAATGAATGCAGAATTTCAGGTAATTAATAATTATTTAGAGCAGAAAGATATAAATGAATATATAAGAATTAAAAGTCATAAAACGGATCTTATTTTAATAAAAATACCTGAACTTAAACTAGGAACTGAGAAAAATTTTATTCAATCTTCAAATGACTTATTTGGTGAAATAGGTTCGGCATTATTTCTTGAAGCATCTAATAGTTTTAAAGACGACTATAAAACTGAAATTAGTGCAAAGACTATTAAAAACCCAAAAAACATAGTTCTTAAAGAAAAAATTAGTGGTTCCTTAATTAGAACTTATGACAATAATTTTGACCATCAAACCAATTCTTGGCACCAACAACTAAAGCAAATAAATCAAACTTTTATAAGTGATCTCCAATCCTCTATTGTTAAATTTGAAGAATACTATATTAATGTCTATAACAAGTCTAAATTACTAGATGAATTAAAAATACATTTATACAATACCGATAAAGTAAAAAATATTGCTGATGATTTAGAATATAGTACTTTAAAAAACATTGAGAATTATTTTAATTTAATCAACGATTTTTTATCAAATATCCCATCAAAAATCAACTTTAGGTATTCTTTAGAGTTTCTTGAAAATAAAAATTTCTCGCTTAGCGCTTACAGCCAAAAGTTAAAAACTAGTTATTTAAATGATGGTAAAGATATATTTGTGGTTTTACCAGCCGTTAAATTAATTGATTTCCATCTTAAAAATAACTTCGTACTTCATTTTGACCAACTTTTAAGAATTTTTGGTAGTATTCATATTAAATATATAAATTCTTACAAGGATTTTATTAGACAAGAAAAGAAGAAGGAAATTCTTCCTGTTTTAAATGAGGTTAATAGAGAGGTTTTCTCAGAACTAAATGAAGAACTAAATTTATTAGTTACCAAGCTCATAAATGCAGTCGTAAAAGATGTTGGTGAGAATAATGTCAAGTTATTAGTAGAAAATAGAGAAGATAATTTCAATCCTAAATCTTATAGAAAAAAATGGAATCAATTGGAGGAATTTCCTTTTGGATTGTCTAAGAACGTATTTGTATTCCATAATTTAAAAGCTTTGTACTGTTGTTCTACCATAATTGAAAATTTGGCAATTAAACAAATAAACGAGCTCTCCATTATTCTTAATAAAAATACTTTTATTCAAATTGAAGAATTACTCAAAGTTTCCTCTCAAAAATCATTACTTAAAAAACAAACAGATATCAATAATTGGATTGATAAATTAGAAAGAACTTTTGGAAGTATTATAAGATCTTTAGAGCCTAATAACTGGATGATTATTAACGAGGATATTTTTGAGAAAATACCGTCTGAAATTAATTTATATTCTCCACAAGACGTTGATAATTTCCTAGCCAAACAAAATAATTTAATTGAAAAAAAATTCAATTTAAAAAGTAGTTTACAGTTCTTGTACAGTGAAAATATAATATTCCCTATTAGTAATGCTTCAAAGGATTATAAAGACTGGTTAATAGAAGAATTTGAAGAATTAATTAGTTCTTTTAAACTTGTAGTATTTACCATGGACAATCAAAAAAGCCCAGAACTTTTAAAAGACGCTAAGAAAAAATTAATTTTAAAAATTGAAGAATTTAACAAGACCTCCAACTTGAAAAATGAGAGACTGAACTCCTATTTTGAGGATTTGAAAGTAAGTACTAGAAAATTCTCTGATTACCATTTCTTGTTATCTAATGAATCTAAAAAGTATGTGGAATCAAGTTCTTCCTCTTCCAAATCAGGATTGGTTAATGTTCAAAATTTTATTTCCGAAAAATTCTTGTCTTTTGTTGACTTAGTTTCTATTGAGGAGCCTCCAAAAGATCTTCTTTCACAGTCTGATAAAGTTAAAATAATAAGAAATTTTGTGCAAGACTGTAATCCTACAAAAACTCAACTAGACGATCTACCAAAATTATATCTTCAGTTATTTACAAATAGTTCAAAACCCAACAACTTTTTTTCTGAATTTATAGAAAACAAGATTTACGATATCAAAAAGTCTCTTTCTTCAAAATCTATAAAAAGTCAAAATGTAATTGTGGTTTCTGGAGAATCTAAATCAGGAAAAACATATATTTTTAATAAACTTATAGAATCTTTGAAAGAGAAGAATTGTTTTGCGGTTGACCCTCCAAATAATATTTCAAATAGTTCTGTAGAAAAGCAATTGCCAAAACTGTTGCATAAGGTGAATGATTCTTCTACAAAATTAATTGATTTAGAGGAATTAGATAGTGGCTCTATTGTTTTCTTAAATGATTTTGATTTATGGTGGAGAAAAAACAC